>DODH01000275.1 GCA_003545625.1 Nitrospina sp. | reverse complement strand
ACCCCTTGAATGCCATTCAAGTGCGCTCCCAGCTGCGCCACAGCCCCATTTATTTTTTTGCCCAACCTGAAAAACTAACCGTTTGATATTAACGGTTATCCCGCCCCTGTCAAGTGCAAAACTGGCCCCTTTGAACCTCTATTGCCTTCCACCACTTTCCTTATATAATATAATGAGCTTTTTCAATTTCCAGACAGGAAACCGTGTTTAAAAATTTCCAACGCCGAATTCGAAATGTTTTCATCACCGGGTTGTTGATCACCCTGCCGATCGCATTGACGTGGTTCATTTTGCAGTTTCTGCTCAACAACTTCGATGCCCTGTCGCCGGTGTTCACCAATATACTGATTCAGCTTGGCGCGCCCATTCCCGAAGGTTACCGCATCCCTTTTCTCGGACTGGTGGTGACCCTGCTTATCGTGCTCATAGTGGGCTGGTTGACCACCAACTTTTTTGGGAAAAAGGTGTTCCAAATCGGCGAACTCCTGATTGAAAAAATTCCGTTCGTACGCCGGATTTATAAAGGCTCCAAACAGGTGGTTTCATCCATTGCCGAAGCAGATACGTCAGCCTTTCGCAAAGTCGTCCTGATCGAGTTCCCGCGCCGGGGCCTCTTGGCAATCGGGTTTGTGACCGGCGAGTCCCGCGGAGAGGTTCAGCAGGTCACCCAGGAAAACATGCTCAACGTGTTCGTGCCAACCATGCCTAATCCCACATCCGGATTTCTGATCTTCTCCCCACTTGAAGAACTCACTGAAGTTTCTATGACTATTGAGGAGGGCATCAAATATGTGGTCTCCGGAGGCCTCGTCACCCCGCCGGTGCTCAAAATCATCGAAGCTAAAGGACTGAAGATTGAGCAACCCTCCTGAGCATCCTTCTCTCGACATCCTGTATCTCGACAACCATTTGATAGCGGTGCGCAAACCTGCGGGAGTGCTCATCCAGCCTGACAAGTCCGGAGAAATTTCCCTGATGGATCAGGTGAAAGACTGGATCAAAACGGAATATAAAAAACCGGGCAAAGTGTTTTTGGGGTTGGTGCACCGACTCGACCGTCCGGTGTCAGGGGTTGTCGTGTTCGCACGCACTTCCAAGGGGGCTTCGCGGCTCTCTGAACAGTTTCGCAAAAAAACCACAAAGAAAATTTATAGGGCCCTGGTCGAGGGGACTCCACAACCTCAGCAGGCCTGCCTGACGCACTACCTGAGAAAAGAAAAATCCCTCAAGGCAACCGTGTTCCCCCGCGCAACTCCCAACGCCAAAGAAGCTCAGTTGGATTATGAGGTCATCGAAACTTTACAAAACACCAGCCTACTTGACATTCACCTGCATACCGGAAGGTTCCACCAGATCCGCGCTCAACTCGCCTTCATCGGGCACCCCATCGTTGGAGATAAAAAGTATGGTGCCCATTCAGCGTTGGCGGAAGGCCAGATCGCCCTTTATGCGCATCGGCTGGTTTTTAACCACCCCACCAGCAAAGAAGAAATCATTATCGACTGCCCCCCACCCAAGAACTGGCCCACCGCTAACTGCGGGGGCAACTAACAAGGGCTCTTTGGGCAGCCAATACTTCTTACTCGCCAAGTAGAGCTATGCTTCACTGGGTCCAGCGTGACGCTGGCCACGCCTAGTGGAGCGATTCTTTAACGAGGTCTTCTTTTTTGGTGTGGAATCCCATATCGTTCAGCAGGGATATCAGCACGGGGACCAGGAAAAGAGTGAACACGGTGGAGATACTCAGTCCGCCGATCAAGGCGGTGCCCATACCCCGGTACAATTCAGTGCCTGCCCCCTCACCGAAAGCCAGAGGAATCATCCCAAATACGCTGGAGATGACGGTCATCATGATGGGCCGCAACCGTGTCTGGCATGACAGCAAAAGGGCCTCACGCTCCCCCATACCCGCTTTAATATTGTTGAGCATTTGATGCACGATGAGGATGGCATTATTAACAACAATGCCAGCGAGGATGACGATCCCCAACTGGGTAAGAATATCAAAAGTGATCCAGTTCCAGTCAGCGGCCATGGCCTGGGCATTCGGCACTTTCCATTCCTGGAGGATTTCAAGAATATTCCCGCGTTGGAACCAGTTGTTCCAGGTGATTCCCAGAAACGAACCGGAAACCGCCAACGCCACCGTCAGCATAACAATGAATGGCCTGAGAAATGAGGAAAACAAGGCCACAAGCAGCAGATAGATGAAACCTAACGCATAGGCAAAACTATTCATCAATGATTTTTCGGTAGAGGCCAGTTCATCGGCGGAACCGCCGATACGCAGTCCGTATTCTTCACCAAGATTTTTTCTTGCGTCAACCAATGCTTCCTCGTCAACCCGGTCGATGACCAACTGCATGGCAATATCTTTTTTCACCTGCACTCGTAGCTTGATCGCCCGTTCCGTTCCAATATGGTCAATGCGTGCAGGGCCCGCATCGATTTTTATATCGACCAGATGCCCGAGGTGGGTCATCATGCCTTCATCAGTCCATACCGGCAAAGAACGGTAGTCTTCCAGTCCCAGTTTATTGGCGTCTTTTTTCTGTACCAGGATAAAGTCGATGGGTTCGCCCTGATCGTTGAACTCACCCAAATATTTACCGGCATTGAGAGACTCAATAATATCTCCGATCTCATTCATACCCATATCCAGCCGGGCCGCATCTTCACGCCGGGGAATGAACCTGAGCTCCGGGTTACCGAATTTAAATTCTGGCCGGACCGAGTGCACCCCCTTTATCGCAGAAATTTTTCCGATCAAATCCAGAGCATTGCTTTTCAGTTTCAACATATCCGGCCCGGTAATTTCGACTTCAAAGGTTTTATTGGCTGACCGAAAAATGGGTCTCTGCATGGCAAAGGCAAAACGGTATCCGGGAATTTCAAAAATCTCTCGGCCCATTTCCCCGGATTTGACCGCCATCTTCACTTCGCCCCGCTGGCCTGCCGCCAGTTCTTTTTCGATGATGGCACCACCGCCATTGAAGCGCGACGAAAAAACCAGGAAGTTGCGGTTGACATCTTTCATTGCCACAATCTTTTTTTCGTATTCGGCCATGTAACGCATATTTGTTTCCACAGGCGTTCCCACCACCGGTTCGATGAGCATGAACACCATGTTCACGTTTCCATAAGGAAGATAATCCTTTTCCGGCAGGGTCTTGCCGCTATACCACAACATCCAGCCTACACCGGCGATAATAAGTACCCTGAAAAAAATACTGACGGGAGAATTGTGCAGTAACCATTCCATGAGTCCAGAATAGGCATCACTCATCATCTTGCCCAACAGAACGATTGGCTTGAACAAAGCGCGGTGAAAAAATCCCGACTGGTATTCTTCTCCCGGCTTAAGACGGATCAACAACGTAGTTAAAGTCGGAATAACAGTGATGGACACTAACAAAGACAAGGCAATGCTGGCACTGATGGTGATAGCGATATCGCGGAACATCTGCCCCGCCTCTTCCTGAATAAACACGATGGGAACAAAAACGGCCAGGGTCGTCAGCGTTGAGGCAAGCACCGCCCCCCATACCTCCGAAGCTCCATCGTAAGCGGCCTTAAAAACACCTTTCCTCATTGTAAGGTGACGATAAATATTTTCCAGCACCACAATCGAGTTATCAACCACCATACCAACAGCAAAAGCCATGCCTGCAAGGGAAATGATATTTATGCTTCGTCCAAAAATTTTAAGAACGATGAACACGGAAACCAGGCTCACAGGAATACTGATCGCCACAATCAACAACGACCGCGCAGACCCCAAAAATAGCAGTAGGACCGCCACTGCCAGAACAGCTCCAAAAGCCAGGTTCGATTTCACCAGCCGCATGGCCTCGTCAATATAGTCCACCTCCTGGTAAACGATTTTCAAATTGATCGGGATTCCCCGGTTCAACAATTCCTGGTTAAGTTCCTCTACTCTTTTGGCAGTCAGGTTGCAGGTTTCCACCACATTGGCCCCGGCCTTGCGAATCACTCCGAAAGCATTGGACAAGTCGCCACTGATGCGGACCAGGGAAGATGTCCGTTTATAGCCATCCACCACCGTGGCAAAGTCTCTCACTTTGATAGTTTTTTCACCGTCCCGCTTGATAACCGTATCGAGAATATCTTGCGGATTGAGAAACTCTCCCAAGCCGCGGACGGTATAGGAACGGTTGTCTTCATCGTGAAATCCGGCACGGGTATTCTGGTTTTCCTCTGATAGCTGGTCTATCACTTCCTTGTAGGTCACATGCAAACGGGCCATACTGTAGGGATCAAACTCAACCCGCATTTCTCTCTCTTCACCACCAAAATGCCAGACATCGGCAATGCCCTTTACACGCCTGAGGGAAGGAACAATGATATCCTCACCGATCTTGTACATATAGTTCTGATCGAGGCTGGGCATCTTTTTATTGGGCTTGTCGAACACGATCCACATTATAGGACTGGAGTTGTCGCTCGAAATGGATCTCAGGGTCGGTTTGTCTGCATTGACAGGCAGGTCTTTAACCTGCTGAAGCTTGTTGTTGACATCAAGCACTGCCAGGTTTTTATCGATCCCCCATTCAAACTCCAGGTTGATGGTGCTCAATCCATGCTGGCTGGTGGAAGTCATTTTTTTCATACCTTCCACCGATTCAAGCTGGTCTTCCAAACGACGCGTGATATTACGCTCCACCTCATCAGGGGAAAGCCCCCTATACTCAGTTTTGACTTCAATTTGAGGCTTATCGATGGTAGGAGCCAACTGCCTGGGAAGGGATTGGAAACATAAGACACCCACCACCAGGGCCATAACGATGATTACCGTAACGGTGTGATAATTACGGATAGCCTGGTCGATGAGTTTCATCAGGTCCCCGAAGTTTTTGCAGGGACTTTAGAGGTCTTACTGTCTTTCGATGCAGAGCTGAACGGAGTTTTCGGTTCCGGTTCCAGGTTCGTAATAAACACTTTCACACCCGGAAATACCGCACCGGAGCCCCGCAGGATGAGATCCGTTTCCGGCTTTAACTGGTGGGTGAAATCTTCGATCTCGACAAAATCATTCCGCTCCTTAAAAGCCCTGACCGGAACTTTATGAGCCTTGCCATCTTTAACGACATAAACAACGGTCCCCTGCTCGGAAATGACCAGGGATACGGCCGGGACATGTAACACATTTTTGCGCACACCAAAATTCAGCGTGCTTTCCAGCGTCAGCCCGGGGAACAGGGAAGAATTGGCATCGGGCAAATCGATTTGCACCTGGATATTGCCGGAGAAAATGTTCGCATCGGGAATGACCCGGATGAGCCGCTGGAGGTTTCTATTCTGCTCAAACTTCAAACCCAGTTCTCGCGCCAGAAACCGTGCCTCCTTGAGTTTTTTTAATTTATTCCTGTAGCTCTGCGGCATTTCCAGAACCGCTTTCAAACGGGAGGAACCAATCATTCTCACGATAGGGGTTCCCGCCTCGGCAAAAGCACCTTGCTCAGTTTCCTTGGCGATGATAACCCCATCGAAAGGAGCTTTGATATTTACCTTTGAAAGATTCAGTGCCGCCACTGCGACCCGTTTTCGGATCGCCTGCATATCGGACTCAAGTTTTTCAATGTCTTCACTACGTGCTTTCATCCCGGCGGCCAGTTCCGCCTTGCTGGCCTTCAAAAATTCACCGGCCTGGCGGACCTTATCTTTGGCAGAGTCGAGCGCCGACTGCGACAAGACCTTTTCCGTCACCAGGTTTTGAGTACGATTCAATTCAATACTTGCCAGATTCAAGGCGCTTTCATTGGCTTTCATTCTGGCTTCCAGCCGCTGCTTATCTTCCTGGCGCAACCCTCCCTGGGCTTTCTGATATTCCTTTTGAACGGATGAAAGATCGGCACGCAATCTTTCGTGAATTAGTTCAAATTCCCTCGGGTCGATCTGTGCCAACAAATCCCCGGCTTTCACCTTCATCCCCTCTTCAACCGCGATTCGAGTAATTTTTCCCTGGACTTCGGAATTGATCACCACCCTCTTCTCGGCCTGGATATTTCCTACCGTGCGCACTTCGTCCGCCACATCTATGGTAACAATTTTTCCCACTTGCACAGGGAGCGCAAACTCTTTCTTTTTTACCGGCTGGATATTATCTTCGGGGGAAGAACAGGAGGCCAGCAGAAAAATCAAAAGGAAAAATAGGACAACAGGATGATTTAATCTGTGAAACGAAACTCTGATATAATCCCCCTCCAAACAGGGCATTCTTTTATAGTAAGGCTTTGAAATAATTATCCTATAGAAGTCATCAAGGGTTTTCAAATACATTCATGGGCCATTCACCATCTGAAAACTACCCGCTCGACCAGTTCGACTACAAGTTGCTGGATACCGGAGCATTTCAAAAGCTGGAACAATTTGGTCCACACCGTTTCATCCGCCCTGCGCCTCAGGCTATCTGGCCCAAGTCTCTTTCCCCTGACGAATGGAAAAAAGCGGAAGGAGAATACAAATATTTCAAAGGCAAAGAAACAGGCGGAGAATGGAAGTTTTCCACCCAACCCCCTAAGGATGGATGGAAAATTCAGTTCCGCCACCTTGTCTTCAAAATACAACCTACCGGATTCGGCCATATCGGGATTTTTCCCGAACAAGCCCTGAATTGGCTGTGGATCATGGATCAGCTTAAACAGCTTAACGGCACAAAAATACAAGTACTTAATGTTTTTGGCTATACCGGTGCGAGCACCCTGGCGGCGGCCTCAGCCGGTGCCCATGTCACCCATATTGACGCCTCCAAGGCCTCGGTCACCTGGGCCAAAAACAATCTGGAACTTTCCGGGCTGGGTGATAAACCAGTACGCTGGATTGTCGACGACGCCATGAAATATATGCAAAGAGAGCATAGGCGCGGAAAAAAATATGACGCCATCATCATGGACCCACCCTCTTTTGGCAGAGGTCCTAACGGAGAGGTCTGGAAAATCGAAAACAAACTGTCAGAGTTTATGGAAGCCTGCCAAAACATCCTCAGTGATTCACCGGCATTTTTGCTTTTCACCACACATTCGCCCGGTTTTTCCGCCCTGACCCTCGAAAATATGATGCGAACCTATCTCCCCTCACATAAGACAGGCACTTTCGAAACCGGAGAAATGTTCATCCCCGATTTGTCGTCTGGACTCAGCCTACCTAACGGCTTCTTCGTCCGGTGGCGAGCCGCCACGAGCAGTGAGCAATAGCTTTTTTGAGCGAACAAAGAATTTTATCGGCTCAACAAGGTTTTGCCCAATTCCCCCTGCGTTATATTCTTCATTAGCCTTCATGCCCCGCAGGGGTAACAAGGGGCGCTAGGGGGTTGCTTTTAAACTCCCCCTTCCACGAAGGGG
>DODH01000016.1 GCA_003545625.1 Nitrospina sp. | reverse complement strand
AACATGCAAAATAAGATTAAGAACTGGGAGGAACTTTGTAACGACGGTGAAAACTATGGCGATGAAGGAAAAAACCTTTCGCCAAAAGAAAAGATCCTGTTTGAAAGTATTAAGGATAAAAAAGTTCTTAAAATCCAGGATGCCTACCTGTTTTCCAAAACCGGGAAAATTGAAGAAGACCACGGCCCCAAGCTGGCCGAAATGGTCGCCAACTGCCAATTCATCAAAACCATCTCCAGCGTAATCCTTACCCATAATCATCTTGGGGCAGAGGGGATAAAAATTCTCGTAGGGTCCCCGTTCCTTCCTAAAATCAATGACCTCCATTTGGGTTCCAACAACATTGGAGATGAAGGCGCTAAAATCATCGCCCAAGCAGAAGTTTTTTCAGAATTGGTGACCCTGAACCTGGAGTGCAACGGCATTACCGCTGAGGGTGCCAAAGCCCTGGCCCAATCTTCTGTGCTGACAAAAGTTGAATACCTGAACCTGGTTGATAACCGGGTCGGCGATGAAGGCGCTTTGGCCATCGCCAATTCAGACAATCTCGGCAACCTGACCTATCTGCATCTGGGGGGCAACCGGGTCAAATCTGAAGAAGCAAAAGCGGCTTTAAAAAATTCCCCAAAACTCACCAAGCTGGAAAAACTCAAGGTTTTCTAAATCAGTAAAGCCGGGGTTTCGGTAAGGTGCTAAATGGAGTTGGGGTCATCGGGGCGAAGCAGTTCCGGCCGGGAGTAATTGACCAGTCCAGGATCTTCCTCCACGCCTTCTTTAAGAACCAGAGTTTTCAGGTTTTTCAGGACTTTGCTTTCATGGATCGCTTTCGCTCCTTCGTTCCCAAAATAGTTTCTTCCAACATAAAGATGCGTCAACCCGCCCAGCGAGGCGGATTCCCCTAGGGCTATTGCGCCTTCATCCCCAAACATATTTTGCGAAAGCTTCAAAACCTTGAGAGCTTTCCATTTTGGGGCCGAGACAAGCACCTTCAATCCCTCATCCTTCAACTTATTCGCTGTAAAATTCAGTTCCTGCAACTGATCCATTAGACTTCCCAGAACCATTTCTTTCAGGGCTTCAAGTTCAATGTAACCGCGCTCCATTTCCAGCTTCTTCAATCCGGGAAAAGAAGTTGTCTCCCCAATGGCTTTGGCCGTTTCGTTGCCAACCTCATTCCACCCTATATCCAAAGATTCCAGGTTGGGAAAATTTTCCGACCGCATGAAACCTGCCACAGAGGCATCCGTAAGGCGATTATCGGAAATGACCAGTGTTTTCAAATTCTTCATCTTGATCTGGTTGGAACCGGCGACATCCGTCAACCCCTGCCCCGTCAGGAAATTAATTCCCAAATAGAGTTCCTCAATTTGTGCAAGGTTTTCCGACTCAAAAAGAACGAGCAAGGCATCGTCACTGATCTGATTGTCAGCGAGATCAAGAATCCGGACCTTTTTCAATCCATGATAATTACAAATGATTGTTACATCATCGTTGGCAATATATTTTCCCGAAAGTTTGAGCAAACTCGGGTCTTCCGCTAACAAGGGCTGAAGAGTTTCCTCCCACTTTGCCGTTTTCTCCTCAAATGAAGGTTCGTACTCTTCATACTCCGAATTCCCACCCCGTTCGATACCCATTAATTTCTCCTGGATGCTTTCAAAAAACAGTTTCTTCTATAATAGTGTAAAACGCTTTTCATATTAACAGCTTGCCATTCCTTTGCTAAACAGAAAACGGGCCAGAAATGTCCCCACTTTAGATGGTTCGTCCCGTGCCCCTAACAGGACAATCGCAAAAACAAAAATAACTCATTAAATTTCAATAGATTAATCCGTTTCACTCTTGGCCGGAAAACTTAACAAAGTCCCTCATCAGAGAAACATTCTCAAAAAGATTAAAAAAAATTAATTCCGGATTAACAGACCTTTAATCTTGCTCCCATACAATGCGATAGAAATGATTAAAGACTGTCCAGGCAAGTCATGACCCTGGCTGAAAATGGGAGGGATAATAAATGGAAATGTTTAAAACGATCGATATACGCGGGCTTTCATTTTTCAGCGCACTGCAATTGGCATCGCAAGAGTTCAACCGCATCAAAAAAAATGGGATTTTGGAGCTCATTGTTGATAAAAAAAGAAATATTACGGATGCCTTAGCCAAATGGGCCAAAAACCAAGGATACAAAATTTCGGATATTGAGGATGATCCCCGCATGGTGCGTCTGTTCATTCACAAGAGTTCGCGAGGAATAAAAGTTTAGCGAAGAATCAAAACGATAAACACAGGCTATTTCAAGTCTTTAAGCTTTCAGTCTCCTCCTCTAAGCTGAAAATCTTAATCTTGGGATAGCCTGTCTTTTTTGGGTCCTACCACCTTCAGTTTTCCGGATGATTTTTTTCATAAATAATTCTCATCCCATCCAGAGTTAAAAATGGATCCAGTGTATCAATGACCGTTGTGTTTGAAGCAATCCATTCAACGATCCCTCCTGTGGCCACCACCTGCGCGTTTTGCCCCAGTTCCGTTTTAATTTGTCGAACCAGGTTTTCAACCATTCCCGTAAAACCATGAACTGCACCGGAACGAATACTATCTACTGTTGACTTTCCAATCACATTTTCCGGAGCCAGCATATCGATTCTGGGTAATTTGGCGGTGTGTTTGAACAGGGCCTCCAGTGAAATCTGAACACCCGGGAAAATGACTCCCCCAAGGTATTCCCCCTTCCTGGATACCACATCGAAAGTCGTGGCAGTGCCAAAGTCCACAATGATCAACGGCCCGCCATATTTCTCGAATGCCGCCACCGAGTTGACAATCCGGTCGGCACCCACTTCAGCAGGGTTATTGTAGAGAATAGAAATTCCCGTTTTGATACCCGGCCCCACCACCAGAGGCTCACAGGAAAAATATTTCCTCGCCATGTCTTGCAGAATGGGAACCAGGGGCGGAACGACACAGGCGATAACAATGTCATCAATGTTATCTATCCCAACATTGTTCGATTGGATAAATTCCTTGAACAAAACCCAGTATTCATCGGCCGTACGGTTCCATTCCGTTCGAATTCGCCAGTGAGAAAGGAGTTTCTTACCGGAAAATAAACCGATCACATTATTGGAGTTGCCGACATCAATGACTAATAGCATAATAAAACCAATACAATATTTCGGGGACACTGCGAAAATAGCAGAGCCTGCAAGCGATAACAACCACGAAAACTCGTTTGGTGGAGAACCTCCGCCCACTAGGCGTGGGGCCGACCAGGAATGGCTCGTTGAACCAAAAGTATCGTTGCCACCGGCCGCTGGCCGGCGCCTAGTGGTGGCTCCAGCCTTTTAGTTTCATGCAACCCAGATATCCCGCATGCTCCCCTTCGAATCCAAGTTCACGGCCCCGGATTTTGTGACTGAACTTATCCTTGTTCGCCGTACACTTCTGGGAATCTTCCTGGAATTCCTGCTCTCCTTTACCACTGTCCTCATTAATAAAATCTTCGAACCTGCGGTCTTCGGAGCAGCCGACCGACAAAATAAAAACCAAAATCAATCCGACACGTATCATACAGTTCTCTTTCTTTACTACTTTTTTAAACGGGTAAAGGGGAAGCTATAGTTCCGCAGTTCAAACAGGGCTGGAAGCATAAACAGGGCGCAAAGAGTACAGGTTATTATTCCCAGCCCTACCACCGATGCAATGGACCTGACCCCTTCATGATGCGCAATATTCAAACTGCTGTAGCCTGCCAAACTGGTCAAGGCCGACAATATTATGGCGCTTCCTGTTTCTTGCAGTGACTTGAGCGATGCGCCCCTGGAATAATCCAGTATATGGTGACTGAGATATATACAATGGTCTATCATGATTCCCACGATAGAAGGGAGCATGACAATATTGATGAAATTTAATTTCACATTAAAAACGGACATGAGTGCGCCGGTCAATGCCAGACCTGTAAAAAGAGGCAGGAAGGTAATGACCGCCAAACGGATACTGCAAAGGTCCACCACAAGAATAAAGAAAACCAACGCAAAAGCAATGCCCATCGCCTTTGGGCCCTTTTCCTTGACCCAATCCAGAATTTCTGCCGCTATCAGGTTTTCATTTAAAACGGAAATCTTGATATTTTCCTCCACCACCATGCGCCTCAACTCGTCCATTTCTTTTTCCAACTGATAAATATTTTCGACACGAAAAAAGTTTTTATCTGCAGGAGAATGCAACAAAACCAGATAATCATCTTCGGCGCGGAGTTTTTTCTCCAGATTACGGGGTATTCGCTTTTCGTCAAACGGCTCGACATTCACCAGCTTTTTAAAATTTTCATATCGGTCGTTTCCCAGTGAAAATTTGATAATATCCATATTGTCATAAACTGTTTTTCGAATCCGGCCGATCACATCCTTCTTCGACTCATATTCCTCACGACTGAACATATTTAAAGAATACGTAGCTCCTATGATGGTATGGTCCCCATTCCTGCGTTTGATTTTCTCCAGGACTGTGTGGATTTCAAACAGGTTTTTCTTTTCAGGCGTCAGGATCAAGGTAGGGGAAAAAGCAAAACCGAAATCATCCGTGGTGACTGTCTCATATTCGCTGGCGGGGGACTCTCCCTTGAGTTTCTGAAAATCATATTCAAACCTGATTCCGGGAAGAAGGAATAAACTCGCAACCATTAAAAGGAGGAACATGGCAGAAAGGAAATAGGGCGTGGTGGAATACAGGTTGGAAATTTTAAAAGTGAACAACCTGGGCCGAGGTTTCCTCAACCAATGGATTTTGTCATAAAACAATGCCTGCGCCGGAAAAATAAAATAGTAGCTCAAAAAAGCGCTGACGATACCCAGCGTGGCAATTTTCCCGAACTCTGAAAAACCCGGAAAATCTGAGAAGCTTAAAATTGAAAAAACACTTATCGTCGTCAGCATCGCTATAAGCCCTGACCGTCCTACTTGGGTCACAACTAGTTCCGCTGCCTCAGCAATGGTTTTTCCTTTGAGGAGTTCCTGTTTGAAGCGAATATAAAGATGAATCCCATAATCAATCCCCAACCCCATTAATATAGCCACCAGAAAACCTGAAATAACATTCAAGTGTCCGATGAACAGACGCGTTAACGCGAACGTATAAGTCAGCGACAGCAATAAAGGGAAAATGATGAGCGGTATGGAAAACCAGGATCGGGTGTAGATGAGGATAATACAACTTGCCAGCAGGGCCGCGAGCACCGCTGACTTCTTGAGATCACTTTGGATAAACTGGTTTTCTTCCAGCCGCACCATCAGCGAACCGGTAAAATTAATGACCAGATCCGGGATACTCTTTTCAAGTCCTGTCTGGTCAATCGCCTCTTGAACAAGTCGGATATATTGCTCTGTAAAATCTGTGTCGGTAACCGTCCCCTTTGGTTGGACAAAGATATAATAATTTTTCTTCCGCTTTCCCCTATGATAGGGCCTAATATCTTCGAAGATATGATAGCGATCAGCAAGCGTTTGAAGCTTGGTCGGATTGAACAGTTCATCTTCCCCGAAAAACCCGCCGAACTGACCCCGGGCATAGTCAACCGCTTCCTCGACCAGGGATTCCAGGCGAAGCAGATCTGTCCGGGGCATTAACAGGAGTTGGCGGTGATTTAAAAACTCTTCGGGTATTTTTGAATCCACAAAATGGGTTCCGGGTACTTTCTCCAAAGCGCGGGCAAGCTTGCTAATCACTTCAGGAGCCTGAAAGGGATTCAGCTGTTCCAGAACAACCACCAAAGGACCCGACCCTCCGGTTTTGGCAACAACTTCATTAAATTCTTTTATTAACGGTAAATCCTGGGGAAGAAGGTTGTCCATCCTGGGGTTGAAGCTCAAGCCGCTAGCCCAATAAACGGACATCCCGCTTAAAAGGATTGCCAGAATCAGCAGGGTCCCGGGGTATCGGTAGGTAATTTTTTTGAAGCACCAAGCAAGAACTGTTTTCATACTCGAAGTATTGAAGGCGAGAAAAGCAAAATCAAAAAAACTTTTAACAGGGGAAATCTAATCAAACTTATTTCTACCTCTACCGCGCGCCACATTGGTTTCCCTGGCGGCTTTAATCACTGCGGCGGACACATTCTTCACCACCTTGGTATCAAACACGCTTGGAATGATGTATTCCGGTTGCAAATGGTCCTGGGCAATACAATCCGCTATCGCATGCGCCGCGGCCATTTTCATTTCTTCATTGATATGTGTGGCCAAGCAATCCAGTGCCCCCTTGAAGAGGCCGGGAAAACATAAAACATTATTGATCTGATTGGGATAATCACTTCTGCCTGTTGCCATGATCGCCACATGAGGCCCGGCCTCTTCAGGCAAAATTTCTGGAATCGGATTGGCCATTGCATAGACCACTGGATCTTTGGCCATTTTTTTAATGTCCTCAACACTCAATTGACGGGGACCCGAAACTCCGAGAAACACATCGGCTCCGGCAATGACTTCCTGCAAACTCCCTTTCAGCCCATCAGGGTTGGTATTGTCCGCAAACCATTGTTTGGCCTCGTTGAGGTCATCCCGTGATTTATGAATAGCCCCTTTCCGGTCACAGGCAATGATGTTATCCATTTTCAGTTGTTTGATCATTTTAGTACAGGCGGTCCCCGCCGCCCCAGCACCCAGAACCACAACTTTGATATCTTCAGGTTTTTTGCCCAAAAGCTTCAAGGAATTGATCAATGCCGAGGAAACCACGACCGCCGTTCCGTGCTGGTCATCATGGAAAACCGGAATATCCAGTTCTTCTTGCAACCTTTTTTCAATCTCAAAACAGTGGGGTGCCGCGATATCCTCAAGGTTGATTCCGCCAAAACCAGGAGCAATGGCGCGGACAGCGGCAACCACCTCATCAGCGTTTTTGGCATCCAGGCATATTGGGAAAGCATCGATCCCGGCGAATTCCTTAAATAGCATTGCTTTACCTTCCATCACCGGCATTGCGGCTTGCGGCCCGATATTGCCCAACCCAAGAACCGCTGTACCATCGGTCACAATCGCAACCGTGTTGCGTTTGATCGTCAACTTGTACACCTCTTCCGGATTCTGGTGAATCGCAGTACAAACCCGGCCCACACCAGGAGTATAGGCCATGGAAAGGTCATCGCGTGTTTTAACGGGGATACGATTTTGGATGCATATTTTTCCACCCAAATGGATTAAAAAAGTACGGTCAGAAAAGTTGATAAAT
>DODH01000070.1 GCA_003545625.1 Nitrospina sp. | reverse complement strand
AACTGGATGCGCGTGGAAACGTAGCCTGTGACGATAAGAAAATGACCAGTGTGGATGGAGTTTTTGTCGCCGGGGATATGACCCGTGGGCAGTCGCTGGTGGTCTGGGCCATTGCAGAAGGCCGTGAAGCCGCAAGATCAGTAGACCTTCACCTCATGGGGGCTACACAGCTTCCACACAGCCAGTTCTTAAAATAAATTTTTATGAATAAAAAAAGTTAGAAAGGGGACTGCCCTTGACATAACAGTCCCCTTTCAGTAGGTAGCCTGCCTGTTGCAGGCTTGGGGAAATCAGGCTGGTTTTTCTTCCTTCACCGCTTCTATCTTGATATCCAGCATCCTGGATTTGCCTTCGCGGATCACTTCAACTTTCACGGATTTTCCCGGTTTTATCGATGCCACCTGCTTGGGTAGCGTTTCCATGGAAGCGATTTCAACCCCATCAAACCGAGTAATGACATCTCCACGTTTCATTCCCCCGCGGTCGGCAGGACTGTTGGGGATAATATCACTGACCAGGGCGCCCCTTGCGTTTTCGAGCTTGAAGGACTCTTGCAGTTCCGGGGTGATTCTCTGGATCATGACTCCAAGCCAGCCGCGCGTGACTTTTCCTTTCTCTTTCAAGTCACCGAGAATGGCTTTGGCCATATTGATGGGCAGGGCAAAACCAATGCCTACATTTCCGCCACTGCCAGAAAAGATTGCCGTGTTGATGCCTATCACGTCTCCGTCCATATTCAGCAGCGGTCCGCCGCTATTGCCAGGGTTGATCGAAGCATCCGTCTGAATGAACTCATCATAGGGTCCGCTACCAATATTCCTGCCTTTAGCGCTGATCACTCCCGTAGTCACGGTATGGGATAGACCGAACGGATTGCCAATAGCGACTACCCATTCTCCCACTTCCACTTTTTCTGAATTGCCCATTGATATAAACGGGAAGGAGATATGTTCCCCATTTTTTTTGACGATTTTTATCAGTGCGACATCGGTTTTGGGGTCCGAACCGACAAGCCGGGCCTCGTATTCCTTTTCATTCTGCAGGGTTACTTTTATGGTATCGGCACCTTTTACGACATGGTTGTTGGTCAGAATGTATCCTTCATGGTCAATGATGAATCCCGTTCCGGTTCCGTTTCCCGGCAGGGGTGGAGGAGTAAAAGGTCCTCCCTTAAATGGAGGGGCGAACTGTCGGCCGTTTCCCTTTGCCGGTTGAAATTTTGTTTTGGATGTTATGAAGACGACAGCAGGGTTCTGCTTCTTGGCAATCTCTACGATCAGATTGGTTCCTACCGGGTTAGCTTTGGTGCTCAATGCAAATGCGGAATCCGCCGAGAAAAAACCTGAAGTTCCAATTCCATATGAAAGGGGAAGGAGCAATAGGATGAACAGAGCAAATGCGGTTTTAAATTTTCGAGCCATAATGGAATTCCTCCAACTCTATTGAATTTTTGAAAACACAAGTGTTTGATAATTATTTTTCAGGTTGCTTAGATAATAATAAAACCTGAAAATTAAATATCCATTAATGCGAAATTAAAAATTCTTAATCCACTAGGCGTGGGGCCAGCGAGCAATAGCAAAATGGGCAGGCAACCGATTAGCTCGGCTTGACATATCTTCGCTGTCTGCTTCCCTCTGATAAGGGGGATTGAGGGGGTTATTTTTTCTGTCCAGGCAGGGGTAAAAAGAACTATATGCCTAATTTTTGAAAAAATCCTTTTAGGGTTTCTTTGATGGGATTACCCTCTATTTCTGCCAATTCCTTGAACAACTCTTTTTGTCTTTTGTTCAGGTGTTTGGGAGTTTCTACATTGAAATGGATGATCTGGTCGCCTCTACCGTGTCCGCGCAATTGTGGAATGCCGGCACCCGGAATACGGTGGGTATCATTGCTTTGCACTCCGGCAGAAACAGATATGACTTGTGTTTTTCCTTCATCGAGTAGGGGAACCTGGATTTCCGCTCCAAGGGCCGCCTGGGAAAATGTCAAACTCATTCGGCAATGGATATCGTGTTCTTCCCGATGAAAAAATTCATGTGCAGAGACATGCATGATCACATAAAGGTCTCCTGGAGGAAGGCCCTGGGGTCCCGCTTCTCCCTCACCTCTTAACCGGAGGCGTGCGCCATCGTTTACACCCGCTGGAATATTGATGGAAAGTGTTTTGTTTTTAAGAACCTGACCATCTCCATGGCATTCGGTGCAGGGATGAGTAATGATTTGGCCGGAGCCTCGGCAATCCGGGCAAGTGGACTGGACGCTGAAAAAGCCTTGCGCGCGAATGACCTGGCCGGTTCCCCTGCAAGTCCGGCAGGGCTGGGGCCTGTGGCCGGGTTTGGCCCCGGAGCCCTCGCAGGTTCCGCAAGAGTTATGCTTGCTGACTTCTACTTCCTTTTCGGCTCCAAAAGCAGCCTCCTGAAAGGTGATGGAGATATCCAGGCGCAGGTCCGATCCGGTTCTCTGCCCTCCTCCTCCGCCAAAGAAGTCACCAAAAATATCCCCAAACTGAGAGAAGATATCGTCGAATCCACTGAATCCACCAAAGCCACGACCCTTAAGGCCTTCATGACCGAACTGATTATAGATTTGTCTTTTCTCAGAATCCTTAAGGATGTCGTAAGCCTCTGAAGCTTCCTTGAATTTATCTTCAGCCTGTTTATCGCCGGGGTTTTTGTCGGGATGGTATTTAAG
>DODH01000068.1:2645-8670 GCA_003545625.1 Nitrospina sp. | reverse complement strand
TTCTTCTTCCGGATTGCGCGGCTTTTGAATGGTGGGAACACTGAACTTGAGGCTCGACGGCAAAGTGGAAGCTTTTTTTCCGTAGGCAATATTTCCGCTTTCCCCCTCCAGTCCGATGTAAATATTATCGTTTTTGGTCTTTACCGGGTAGGTTGGGATAAACAGCTCGGGATTCTGCATATTTGCTCCACTTTCCAATTTAAAACGCCATTCATGGCCCGGACAAATTACAATGCCTTCTTCAATACGTCCTTCTCCCAAAGGCGAACCTCTATGTGGGCACTTGTTGGCAATGGCATAATATTTTCCCTTATAGTTAAAAAGAGCGATCTCAGCCTCGCCGGCTGATATGATGGCGGACTTGCCAATAGGGAGATCCTCCTCTGGCATGATTTTTACGTATTTCATAAAATTTCAGCTTTCTTGTTTGGCCTCTTTTTCAGGCTCCTCGCCTTCTTTATAAAAATTGAACTCACAGTTGGAGTAGATAAAGTTCATCGCTTTTTGTCCCAATATCTTTGTCGTGGTCTGGCTCAACGAGTCTGGATTAGACATGATCCGTTTCTGGATAACTTCCACCTTCTGCTTCGTCTGGTTGGCAAGCAGTTCATATTCGGCTTCCATATCCTGCTGGGTCACATGGATATTCTCGGCGGCGGCAACAGATTCCAACATCATATAGCCAGTGGTATTAAAGATCGCTCTTTCTCTCCATTCTTTCGTAGCTTTATCAGGTTCAAACCCGGAGTCCTCCAGTTTCATTCCTGACTGGGCAATTTGATATTTCATACCTTCAATCATGAATTTCAGTTCTCTCTCTATCAACGAATCCGGCGGAGGTGTCTCGGCATCTTTGACCAGGATATTAAAAATATCTTCTTTAATCTTCACCTCCTCCTCCTGGTCTTTATGGTTTTGCAGATCAATCTTGATACCTCGACGAAGTTCCGCAACGGTATCAAATCCTTCCCGTTGAGCAATTTCATCGGTCAATTCAGGAAGATGGAGTTTTCTGATTTTTTTTATTTTGACTTTAAAGGTAGCCCGATCGTCTTCCTGCTTCTCTTCAGGAGCTCCCGGAACGGGAAAACTGACCCGGCGCAGTTTCTGGTTCCAGTCGGCAGGAAGGACAACTTTGATCTCGAAGTCCTCATCCTGAGTATGCCCCATCAATTGATCCTCAAATCCAGGAAGCATTTTCTTTTCACCCACTCGCAATTCAAAATCCTTTGCGCTGCCATTTTCCAGTTCCTCCCCGCCCATGGTCCCGTCAAAATCCAAAGTAAGAATGTCCCCATCCTGAACCGCATAATCCGCCGGCATTTCTTCCAGGGAACCCTGGCGGCTGAGAACTTTTACCAGAGTTTCTTCAACTTCCTCATCCTTGACGGCAGCTTCCTTCTTTTTGAATTTAAGCCCCTTATAATCCTTAACTTTTAATTCCGGTTTGATATCGAGAATTACAGCAAATTTCAAAGGCTCGTCCCTTTTAACATTCTGCATCCCCGCATGGTCAATCTCCGGCTGGCCAGTGGGTTTGAGTCCGGATTTAAGAAGCGCCTCCTCATAATATTCCTGCATCAATTCCTGGAACATATCCCCCAAAGACTGCATGGGAACCTGTTTCTCAAGTACTTTCTGCGGAATCTTTCCCGGTCGGAACCCAGGTATCTTGACCTGGCGATTCAACACTTTATATGCTTCATTCACCCGCTTGGTCACCACCTCTTCCGGGATGGTAATATTGATCTTTCGCTTTAACCCTTCAAGCTCTTCAACATCAAATTTCATTTTCAAACCTTTTCAAATATCATCAGATCGATTTCTTTTTTCAGTTGGCCCAGTATTTCTTCATAGGAATATGAACCCAGGGTTTCTGTTCCCTTTTTCAGATTCACCCGGGTTGGCCCGCACCAAAGCCCCAGATCCGCATCATCAGTTTCTCCAGGACCGTTAACCCGACACCCCATCACCGCAATGGTCAGCTTATGCTTTTCAGCATATTCTGTCATTTTTCGTACATCCTGTGCCAGATCGACAAACTTTTCATTCTCCACTCGGGAGCAACTGGGGCAGGCAATAATATTCAACCCATCGAGAAAATTCTCGGGAACAGAGCGGAAGCGGCCTTCCTCAATGTCTTTAAGAATTTCCCGACCTACCTGAATTTCCTGCCCCTTATCCTCGTTTGGCAAAGTCAGGGAAACGCGAATCGTATCGCCAATCCCCGCTGAAATCAACTGCTCAAAAGCAATGCGGGTCTTAATGATGCCTTCAGGGGGAAGCCCGGCCTCGGTCACTCCCAGATGCAAAGGAACATCCGGGCGTTCTTTGGAAAATCTCCGATTGGCCTCAATCACCTTCTGGGAATCAGAATCCTTAAGGGAAACACAGTAATTCTCAAAACCCATCTCATCCAGCATTTGGCAATGGTCGACCGCGGAACGGACCATGGCCTCAACCGAATCGTCTTTATAACGTTCCTTGTAGTCAGGATCTACCGAACCACAGTTGACCCCGATGCGAATCGCGCAATCGTTTTGCTTCGCGGCATTAACAATAAACTCCACTTTCTCACGAATGGTCTTATCTTTTTCCAAATGGAACAGGTGCCCCGGATTGTATCGGATCTTATCTACCAAAGGTGCAACGATGGGTGCCAGTTTGTAGTTTTCCTGAAGATCCACCGACCAAACACTATCGGGAAATTGTTGGCGCAGGGTTCGCAGAGCCTCTACATCCTGTTCACTGTCCACAGCAATGCGAATGATATCTGCCTGAGCCGCTTGCAGAATCTCTATCTGCCTAGCCGTGGCTTCCAAATTTTGGGTTTGGGTTGCCGCCATGCTTTGCACAGCAATGGGAGCATCGCCACCAATTTCAACTTTTCCTATATGTATTTTTCGTGTTTTTCTGGGTTTCATATTTTCACATTCTGTAGGAATATCCCCCTTTCATAACAACCGGACAGAAAGGGTCAAAGGTAAAGACTAACAAATAAAGGGTTGCAGAACAAGGAGCCCTTATCCTTATAATTGCCAGACTGCCGCATTGTCCTGGTTTTGTGTGCAATCCAGGGGGAAGGGGTTTTCCGTATTGTCAAAATTCGGCAAATTATGCACTTTATTTGCCATTGATTGAAGGTACAAATTTTCAAAACCCAGTTCCCGCGCCATGGCAATGGCGCTTTCATATTCCTCAAGGGTAATCTCCCTGTTTAAAGGAAACCGGGCTTTATGAACAGGTCGGTACTGGCTCATCAGGCTCAAAGGAACGCTCGGCGACATTTCGAGGGCGATGAAACACAAAGTTTCCCAGGTTCCGGCAAGATCGTCCGGCAATAACAGGTGCCGGACCAACAACCCATGCAAAGCCAGCCCATTCTCCCCCAAGACTAAAGGGCCCACCTGCCGATACATTTCCAGAACGGCCTCACGGGAAAATTCCGCATACTCCTGAATATGCGAAACCTCCTTCGCGTTAACGGAATGCGCATATTTCAAATCCGGCAGGTAAATATCCACCACCCCGTCCAGAAGTTTTAAGGTAGGCAGGGCATCATAAGCATTGGTGTTATAAATGATGGGGATTTTCAAACCCCTATCCCGTGCCAGCACCAGACTTTTTAGAAGCCCCGGCACAACATGCGAGGGGGAAACCCAACCGATAAAATGCGCCCCCTCCTCCTGCAAACGTAGCATCTGCCGGGCGATGGATTGATAGGTTCGTTCAAGTCCAGGTGCCTCTTTTTCCCATAGCTGGGAGATCTGAAAATTCTGGCAATAATCACAACGCATATTGCACGCGGTGATAAACAAATTGCCCACACCTCGCGTCCCCACCAAAGGTGGTTCCTCGCCAAAATGCAGGACGCTGGATGAAACCCTTAGAAGATCGGTCTGACCGCAATAACCGGTTTGCCCCTGGGTGCGATCTACCCCGCAGGCGTGCGGGCACACCCGGCACTCCCGGTAAATTTCATAAGCTTGGTCAGCCCGAGACTCCAGTTCAGACCGGCTCAACTCAAGATAACGTGCAGACAATTTTCGTGTTTCCGATTTCATAAATGTTAATATAGTAAAAACTCGAAATAATACTACCTCTATATACCATGACAAAAGTTCTTTCATCTTTCATCATCGTACTGCTCCTTGCCCAACAAATTTGGGCAACACCCCATCACGGGCTTTCATTATATGGCCCCGAGGACCTGAAATACAAACCCGGGCAGAATTATAAATACGCCAATCCCAATGCCCCCAAAGGTGGAAACCTGGTGCTGTCCGATTTTGGCGCGTTCACCAAATTGAATCCGGCCTCACTCAAAGGTGTAACCGCGCCCGGTATTGGGCAGTTGGTGTTTCAAACTCCCATGGACAGTTCTGCGGATGATGACGAACCCTTTTCGCAATACGGCAATCTGGTGGAGAAAGTCGAGTTGGCAGAAGACCGGCTTTCCATGACCTATTACATTTATAAACAGGCCCAGTTTTCGGATGGACATCCCCTGACTGCCGATGATTTTATTTTTTCATTCAACCTCATTAAAGACCCGGAATACCATCCCATATATAAAGAGTATTTCAAGGATATTAAATCTATTGAAAAAATAGATGCGCACACCGTCCGCTACCACTTCGCCATATATAACCAGGAACTACCCTTGATAACAGGGCAGATGCTGATTTTCCCGAAACATATTTATGATGCTAAGGGAAAATCCTTCGGCTCTGACTTCGATGATATCGCCATTGCCAGCGGACCCTACACAGTCGAAAAATACGAATATGGAAAATACATTATTTTCAAGCGCAATCCCGATTGGTGGGGCAAGGATATCGCCATCAACCGGGGACGGTACAATTTTGATCGGGTCACTTACAGAATCTACCTCGACCCGGTTGCCCAACGGGAAGCGTTCAAAGGCGGGGAGTTCGACATGCAGTTGATAAATAGTTCCCGCGACTGGGCACTGGATTATAAAGGCGATTTTGTTAAAAAAGGTTATTACCTGCGTGAAGAATTTCCACACACCCGGGTCGCCGGTATGCAGGGATTCGCCATGAACATGAGGAATGAATTCTTTAAGTCCCGCAGGGTACGGGCCGCCATCGCCATGGCATTCGACTTTGAATGGAGCAATAAAAATCTATTTTATGGACAATACACTCGCAACGAATGCTATTTCGACAACAATCCTGAAATGAAAGCCCAAGGCCTGCCTCAAGGTGAGGTCAAAACCCTGCTTCTTAAACTGCGGGAAAAATATAAAAGCCATGTTCCCAAAACGGCACTCACTAAACCGGTAGGCGCACCGGGACAAGGCCAATCAGCCGCCAACAATATTCAGGTCGCAAATGCTCTACTGGATTCCGCCGGATGGAAAATTGGTTCCGCTGGCATTCGCACCAAAGGTAATAACCAACTGCGGTTTGAACTTCTCCTGGCCGGGCCCGGATTCCAACGAATCGCCGAACCCTATAAGAATAATTTGAAAAAGATCGGCGTTCATCTGGACATCAAAGTTGTGCAAGTCGCCGAATATGAAGAACGCCTGCGGAATTTCAAATTCGGCATGATCGTCGCAGGTTATCCACAAAGCCGCTCGCCCGGTAACGAGCAACGCTATATGTGGGGAAGCGAAGCCGCCGAGACCCCCGGAACAAGAAATTACATGGGCATTAAAAATCCCGCTCTGGATGAATTGATCGACAGAATCATTAAAGCAAAAACCCGCAAAGAACTGGTCATCAATATTCAGACCCTTGATCGGATTCTTACGCATCAGTTTTATATGGTGCCACATTGGTATATTGCTTATGATAGGACGGTGTTTTGGAACAAGTTCAGCCGTCCCAAAATCAATCCCTCGCAAAGCTCCATTGCCAATAACATTCTTGAATGGTGGTGGTGGGATGAACAAAAAGTCCAAAAACTGAAAACCGCACGGGCACAAGGAAAATCTCTCCAATAAAAAACATGCATTTCCCCAACACGTCTGAATAGTTCCATGACCGCTTACATC
>DODH01000068.1:478-2255 GCA_003545625.1 Nitrospina sp. | reverse complement strand
ACACAATTTGTTCCCGGAGGTCCGATGGACCAGATGCAATCCCTTTTAAGAGGTCACGGCAGCACCTTGACCGAGGCAGGCGGTGGAGCCTTAAGTGGCCCCGCGGGAAAATCCGGAGAAATAGACCCCAAACACATGGAGCAGTTAAAAAAAATCTACCATCTCGACAGGCCTCTCTGGGAAAGGTATCTGCGCACTTTTCTGTGGTACTCACCCAAGAATAAAGACGCTCCCTTCACGGAAGGTTTTTTCAACTATGATAATTGGGAGGGTTTTCTGGTATTCAAATTTGGCAACTCTTTTTACCGCAATAAATCCGTTCTTGAACTCATCAAGGAAAAATTACCGGTTTCCGCATCACTGGGTATCACCAGCTTCTTTTTGACCTACACCATCTGCATTATTCTGGGCATCGCCAAAGCTGTAAAACATGGAACCCGTTTTGATACTGCTACCAGCCTGATCATTCTCATCGGTTACAGCGTTCCGGGTTTTGTACTGGCCATTTTTATCATTGTCCTGTTTGGTCCGGGAGATGGAGCCATCGTTCATCTTATACCGATCTCCGGCCTGACATCCG
This sequence comes from Nitrospina sp., assembly GCA_003545625.1. Next base: position 1,675 of record DODH01000068.1, on the reverse strand, counting down.
CAGGAGCCCTCGGTTACGAATCATGGACCTTCTGGGAAAAGTTGACCGATTATCTTCACCATCTGGCAGCGCCTTTATTGTGCTACGTGCTGGGGGGGTTCGCCACGCTGACCCTGCTGACAAAAAACGCTTTCCTGGAAGAAATGCGCAAGCAATATGTGCTGACCGCAAGAGCCAAAGGACTGCCGGAAAAACGCGTCCTCTTTAAACATGTGCTCAAAAATTCTCTCATTCCCCTGGTGACTGGATTTCCCATCGCCTTTCTTGCCATGTTTTTCTCCGGCTCATTATTAATTGAACAAATCTTCACTCTGGACGGACTAGGACTTCTCTCCTTCCAGGCGGTGATACAGCGAGATTATCCTATTGTCCTGGGTACATTGTTTATATTCTCGCTCATGGCACTGGTCGGCCAATTATTGACCGACCTGTCATACGTTTTGATCGATAGAAGAATTTCTTTTGATGAGTCCCAAGGCTAACACAGATGAAACTGAATAAAGAACTCCAAGTCAAGTTGGGTATATTCCAAAAAGACAAACGGGCTTATTTCAGTTTTTTAGTCCTGGCTTTTCTTTTTATCGCGACCCTACCCGCTGAGTTGATCTGTAATGTACGACCAATTATGATCATTGTGGAAGGCAAACCGTTTTTCCCTATTCTCATCAACTACAACGAGAAAGACTTTGGCGGTTCCCTGCCAAGCGAACCGGATTACAAATCTGCCCGGTTTCTGAGACTTTTAAAAGGACTGCCGGAACCTTCATCCACCGTTTCGCTGGTAGATGATAAGAATTCATTTGGTTTGCAGTTGGATGATTTCGAGGATGAAGACGAGGAACCGGGTTTTAGTATAGAGCTGGGTGATTTTGAAAATAGCCCTATTGTTCCTCCCGCAGAAACAACATCCGTAAAACCTTTAGCCCCGAGAGATGCCTGGGTGCTTTGGCCTCCAATCCGCTACGACTACAAATATATTCCGACCGAATCCAATACCGGGAACGTTGTGCTGGCCGCGCCCTACCGTACCCTTGCCCCCAACGGCAAAGACTTTATAGACTCCTCCTGGAAAGATGGGCATTACCTTGGAACTGATGACCGGGGCCGGGACGTGCTGGCGCGTTTGATTTATGGCTTCCGCATTTCTTTGATCTTTGGAGCTTCATTGGCCATCACCGGCACCTTGATCGGGTGTCT
>DODH01000068.1:0-153 GCA_003545625.1 Nitrospina sp. | reverse complement strand
ATAGGTGGGGCTCAAGGATTTTTTGGCGGTTGGGTGGACTTGGCTGGACAACGATTAACGGAAATCTGGGGATCGATTCCCCGCCTGTATATTTTAATAATTTTAAGTTCTTTTTTGGTTCCCTCGGTGCTAATTTTATTTTTAATTTTGAAT
>DODH01000160.1 GCA_003545625.1 Nitrospina sp. | reverse complement strand
ATGCCATGTTTTCTGGCGGCGTTATAAAATTCCACCACTCCGAACATGTTGCCATGGTCGGTCATTGCGACAGCAGGCATGCCAAACTCTTGCGCCCTTTTAAACAAGGCAGAATGTCGGATCGAAGAGTCCAGCAAACTATAAGAAGTGTGCAGGTGAAGATGTACGAAATTGGCTGGGTCCATGACACCACTAAATACCAGTTTGCCAGCCTTAAAGCAACAACCTAAAATCCCTTTATTCCAATAAGTCTTACCCCAAATAATTCAAAGGAATAGGCTATTTACTGCAAGCAAAACAGCAGAGGTCACAATGCCCGCGCCAATAAAGTTGAGGACAAAACCAGCACGAGACATTTGAGGAACGCTCACCCAACCGCTACCAAACACAATGGCGTTCGGAGGGGTCGCCACCGGCAACATGAACGCAAACGAGGCGGCAAGCGTTGCCGGCAACATAAAAAATAACGGGTGTACCGTCGCCGCAACGGCCGCCATACCGAGGATGGGAAGGATCATGGTTGTGGTAGCTGTGTTAGATGTCAGCTCAGTCAAAAAAGTCACAGCAAGGCAAATGGTGAGTACCACCGCCCACAAGGGCCAGGCAGAAACACCCGTGAGTTTGTCGCCTATCCATTTATCGAGTCCGGTTGCACCAAAACCACCTGCCAGTGCAAAACCACCACCGAACAAAAGCAAAATTCCCCAGGGAATTTTTGACTGCACCGTATGCCAGTCCAGGGCAAACCACTCCCTTTTTCCATTTATAACCAGCCCTTTTACCCCATTAACCGGAATAAGCATGAGCAAAATACCCATTGCCATGGCTACGGTGGAATCGTGCAAGAATTTTGGATGCCCGAACAGTCCCGACCAACCGGGGATTACAAATTCCCCAAGTGCAATGGGTTTGCGAAATATCCATAAAAAAGCAGTCAGACAGAATACCGCCGCCACGATTTTTTCAGCACGGTTCATGGAGCCTAAATCATCGAGTTCCCGTTGAATGATTGTATGACTTCCGCCGGAAATACTGCCCAGCCGAATGGGGGAAACAAAGCGGCATAAATACACCCATACAATGGGAATAAAAACCACCACTACCGGAATCGCCAGCACCATCCATTGGAAAAAAGTAATTTCCGGATTTTCAGGAAACAAATTTTTATAAAAACCGGCAAAAACAATATTAGGCGCCGTACCAATAAGAGTGCCCACCCCGCCGATACTGGCGGAATAGGCCAAAGCCAGCATGAGAACGAGCCCCAATCCATTCTCTATGGTTTGGCGTGTTGCATCATTTTTTTCTCCGTTCAAAGACGCGTCCAGCGCAATTTGCCGCACCACCGCCATGGCAACCGGGAGCATCATCATGGTCGAAGCGGTGTTGGAAATCCACATCGACATAAAAGCCGTGGCAGTCATGAATCCCAAAACAATACGCTGAGGCTGAGTGCCAATTGCCAAAATAATCCATAACGCCAGACGCTTGTGAAAATTCCATTTTTCCAAAGCGAGAGCGATCATGAATCCGCCGAGAAATAAAAAGATCAGGTGGTTGCCATAATTGGGTGCAACCAGTTTGCTGGGCAGGATGCCCAACAAGGGGAATAAAACCAGTGGTAACAGGGCCGTCACAGCAATCGCAGTGCCCTCACCGATCCACCAGATGGCCATGAGCGCGGTCACCGCCAGCATGCGTTGTCCCTCAGGTGTTAAACCTGCAGGAGTTGGCATGATGAGTATCGTCAGAAAAATCACAGCACCCGTTGCCAGAACAGAAACCTGCCTTTTGAATGAAGTCGCCAAACCATCGCCTCTTAAATCAGTAACCAGAGGATATTAACCTGTTCGGCGAAACAACTCAATCAAAGCAAACTCAGAAACCACAGATATACCCGCTTCTACTCCATGCGGGGCATGCGTGGTATCACCAACCATAAATTTCATGCCCGGTACGGGTAAAAGTTAATGAAGAAGATATAACTGAGGCACGATGGTAAGGTTAAATATCACGGCACAGATGGCTTGAAAGAGTTTGGAGAAAATGTAACAATTTTGACAGAACATATTTTTAAAAGTAGTTGAGCACTGTTTGTGAAAGTAGGTCATGGCTTTCCAAGTTTGATCTGTCGGCCACAGTTCATTAAGCCTATTTTATTGTGTTCTCACTCTCTCAGGGAGTTTGATACCCTCATGGTTACAATCAGACAGGGAAATCTACTAATGTCTGTTTTGCTGTCTGGTTTGATATTTGTTGGAGGGATCGGCGAGGCCAGTACCGCAGAAGATTTGTATCGGAAAGGATTTGACCTTTCTGTTGACGGAAATTCAGAAGCCTCTCGACAGGCCTATCTTCAAGCCTTGAAGATCAGACAGGATTTTGCGGAGGCTCACCATGCCTTGGGCGTTCTCTATTTTTCCAGGGGACAAGGCGTGGAGGCAATCGATCATTTCAGAAAAGCGGAAAAACATTACCGGAACCGCAGGGATGAGCAGGCAAAGAAAAATTTAACCATCGTTCGAAGAAATCTGGAAAAGGCCTATAAAGACCTGGGGTTAACCCCTGAAGATTTTGGAATTGGTAATCAACTTCATGCTGATCTCGGGTGGCAAACTACCGGCGTTGGTTTTCAGATCGGAAATGTCGGACAGATCATTACCCCCTATCATGTATTGGGGGATGCTAAGAAATTTCGGGCAAGGTTCATGGATGGCACTACGGCACCGCTGGAGTTGGTCAAGAAATTTATAATTTATGATATTGCCGTGTTGAAATTGACCAATCCTGAAAACAGATCCTCGCAAATTTTGTATCTTGGAGATGATTCTCGCCTTGAAGTCGGAGACTCGGTTTACACAGTAGATTTTTCCAAATTATCAGATCCTGACACGCCCTTATTCCAAGGAACCATTCTTAAAAAAAACGTGGGGGAGGAGAAAAGTACAAAAGTATTTAAGCTCGATTTGCAGGTCAAAAGGAATCACAGCGGTGGGCCGCTTTTAAATAAGTGGGGCCAGGTGATAGGAATGGTGCTTACCCCTCGCTTCGCAAAAAAGAATTTTACACGACTGGAGGAACCTTCTAAAAAGGCCAGTTTTGCCATTAAATCCTCCTATCTGGACCAAATTTTATCGGGTTTGCCCGGGTCGGCAAAACCTGGCCATCTTCCAGAAAAAACTGTTGAGGGTGATTCGGTGGAATTGAAAATTTCATCGAATGCATTTAAGAAAAATTTTATTTTCATTGAAAAAGAAAATTGAATATAGATAACAACAGGAAATTTTTCAATGTTGTGAAGATTAATCCGCGGAGGATGACTTGACGATGCTTTTCAAGTCGATAGTGATTGTATTGACGGTTTTATCTATTGCTAGCATGAATCCAGTCGCTTGCCTGGGAGGGGAAATTGTTGTCCGGCTAACGGGGAAAACCGATTTTCCGGGCGATTTGTCTTTGAAGATCAAGAGCATTCAACTTGAAAGACTTTGCTTTTTGGGTGTGGGAGCCAAGGGAAAATTGGATGAAAAATTCCTAGGCTCGATTGAGAACGAGGGTGTGCCGGTGGGAGATTATCAGGTGGCCGCCCCTTTGGCGGGAGAACAATGGCCCGTCCCTTCTTTCCGGAAAAGTGGTGTATTACGCCTGAAAATGATTTCAGGTTCCGGGTTGGAAATGTTGCGTGGGCTGAAATTGAATGGTATCGCTATTCATGGGCGAGATTTCTATCCACTGCTGGAACGGGTGGTGAAAAGCAAGCAAATGATCAACTTTCATAACAACCTGCTTTTTGAGCGGTTGCAAAAATATTGGGGGCCACTCCGTATTTCAAATTGGGATATGGGACGATTAGGGGACTTCTGGGCGCGTATTTCCCATCCCACAAGTGAGTGGCGGGTGAAGGCTGTTCGGGCCCGGCCGGAAGATATAGAAAAGTTCTGCAAGCCGCCGATCACCAAGCACAAGCCGGATTGATTTTTTGATCCTCTCAATACATGTCGCCAACTTCGCGAGCATAACCATTGTAAAGGAGAGTGTTTACTTTTTGGTTTTTACCGAGTGGGGTTTCATAGCGTTGGTCCCAGCGGGCATAGGAAACGCTGGGGTTAACGTTGGACCAGAAATCATAATCCAATGGAGCGACGGTCTGCCAGAACGTATTGGGAGCCTCGCTGACAAACTCCATGGAAGCGATGGATTTGATGCTCTTGAATCCGTACTTCCAGGGAACTACTAGACGAATGGGAGCTCCATTCTGGGGTGGAAGGGGATGCCCATAGATGCCCACAGCCAAAAATGCCAAAGGATGCATCGCTTCGGTCATGCTCAATCCTTCGGTATAGGGCCAAGGCTCCCAAAACCGCTCTTTTTGACCTGCCGCCGCATTAGGATCGAGAAACGTCTGGAACTTGATATAGCGTGCGGTTGAAAGCGGATCCAATGCCTTGATCAGATCGCGAAGGGGAAAACCAGTCCATGGGATAATTGCCGACCAGGTTTCAACACATCGTAATCTGTAGACACGTTGTTCCAACGATATCCCCCGCAATAATTTTTCCAAGTCAAGCGTTCGTGGTTTTGCGACTTGTCCAGAGATTTTCAGGGTCCATTTTTCCAAGGGCAATTTTTTGGCTAGATGCCATATGCTTGCCTTGTTGGTGCTGAATTCATAAAAATTATTGTAACGTGTGACCAGGTTTTCCGGAGTTATGCGATTTTGAAAATTCGGTGGAACCTCCTCCTTTTTCGAGCCGCCCCCTGTGGAATTTTGAGACCCGGCTTCGGAAGCCTGTGCCGACGCCAGGAAACCTGGAAGCGCGGAAAGCACCAGGGCACCAACCGTCACCTCCCCTATTTGCTCAAGAAAGCTTCTTCGGTTCAAGTATATCTCTTCCAGTGTAGCCTGGTTTTCTGGGAGGTCCCATGAAGAAGGAATTTTTAAATTGGACACTTGCAGCACTTGTTTTAAAAATTAAATTAATGTGGACGAGGAATCAAAAGATTCACCCGGCCTCACGGGCGCAACGAAAACCGACTGAGTTCAACCTGGTCCCGGGTTTCAAAGTGAAGCGCATTCCAGCATGTACGTAATAAGCCTTATTGTACCAGCTTCCCCCGCGAAGAAGTTTTTCCCCTGACTTTTTGTTGTCTCTAACGGCAGGCGCCGATGGTTGAGGGTAGAATGAAAACCAATTGTGCACCCACTCCCAGACATTTCCGCTCATATTGTATAAGCCAAAACCATTAGGTTGAAAGGAGTGGACGGGTTTGGCACCCGCATTAAATTCGTTCCCATAATTGGCTTTGGAAATATCCCCCTTCTGTCCGAAGGAATAGGAAAACTCTTCAGGCCCTCTAGCGGCTCGTTCCCACTCCTCTTCTGTGGGAAGACGACCACCCTGATGTTTGCAATAATTATTGGCCTCCACCCATGTAACCAGCGTAACAGGGCATTGATCGCAAGCGGAAGCGGCACTACGGGTGTGGTCAAGATCAAAGGTTTCAAACTGCAAATTGGTCACTTCATATCGGTCTATTTTGAATGCCTTCAAGTACACCTTGTGAATAGGCAACTCGGATTCCGTTCCATCCTCCGTTCCCATGAAAAATTCACCCGAGGGAATCAGTACCGGGTTTCCCTTTTCACTAGCCTGGCTTATTGAAAAAGGAAAAAAGAGGCTGATCCCCACGATAAAAAAAAATTGATAAAGTTTTTCTGCCCCCGATAAGCGGTGATTCATAAGTTTTTATTTTAAGGTCAATATATTCCAGAAACTAACCATTTTGTTGGCGTTTTTATCTTTGTTGTCACCATCCCAAAGGGCGAAAGCCAGCAAAACCGGTTTCCCATTTGAAAATTTAATGTCCCATCTGCTTGTGGTTTTTTTGTCACGTGAAAACACCACACTCCAGCGGCCATTTTTCCATTGGCCCATACCTTTTACCTGCTGGTCTTCCACAGGTTGAATGCTAAGTGATCCAAACCCCTCGGAGTTTATTTCTTCGACGGAGGACTCTGTGAATGGATTCAGTAGTAATCCGCTTGACGGGTGCAAAATGGAGTGAGACCGATTTGGTTTGAGATTTTCGCCATTATAAATCCTCTGCCGCACGTCCGCTCTCCAATGCCAGATATTGACGGGTTTGTTTCTCTCCCCCATCCCGAAAAAAGGACCTTCTAAAATATTATCCTGATTGAGGGCAAACTGAACCGCACTCTGGTCCAAATAGGTATCGTTAACGGCACCATTGGGTTTGGGGTCCTCCCATTCCAGACGAAAGGCAATTTCTTTATCATTGTGAACGGATTGAACGGTCAACCGGGTGATAGGATTTTTACGGGCTCTCACAGGGGTCAGGTTGATCTCAAAAGAAGCCACGCCGTTCCAGATTGGGCTATCGGGTTTTAGGTCGATCTCCTTTTCAATGGTTTGTGAATATATTTGCCGGTCGGTAAGTGCAGGTTTGGAAGCTTGTATGACAAAAAGGGATTGTAAATAATGAACCAGGTCCCACCGCTCTCCATCACTCAGGTATTCGTAAGCATTCATCGGGGAACCGTCCAATCCGGTGATAAGGGTCCGGTAGATATCGGGTCCTGTTGCCCCGGCCTTGTA
>DODH01000167.1 GCA_003545625.1 Nitrospina sp. | reverse complement strand
AGGTTTGGGTCCGCAGGCTCAGGGCAGAGCTTTTATCCACCGAAATCGAAATAATCACCGAGTTGGGCACTACGGAGATTACCCCCGAGGATCTTATGGGTTTCAAGGTGGGAGATACGCTTATTCTGGGCAATGATGTTACCGATCCATTAATTTTGAAAGTGGAGGGCAACCCCAAATTTAAAGGTTTCCCCGGCGTTTCACGAGGAAACAAAGCCATACAGATAACTGAAGTGATCGAAAGGGAAGGATAAGATTATGGAAGATGAAGCCGCAAAAGAGGATCTTGAAGCTCTGGAAGATATCGAGGATATCGACGCAGGGGAAGACGCTGATGAGGTTTTGGATGAGGCGGATAAATCCGCAGCTCCAAGTGGCGAAACCAAAAGCCTGGACCTCATTCTCGACATCCCCCTGACTGTTTCCGTGGAGCTGGGCCGAAGCAAAATGTTGATCAACGATCTCCTGCAATTAGGGCAGGGGTCGGTAATAGAACTGACCAAACTGGTGGGTGAGCCTTTGGAAGTTCTGGTCAATCAAAAGCTGGTGGCCCGTGGTGAGGTGGTAGTGGTTAACGAAAAGTTTGGCGTGAGGTTGACCGATATTGTTTCACCCATGGAACGCGTGCAGTCTCTGGCATAAAACCGGTCGCATTGATAGCTCTGCGGCCGGTTTTGTCGTTTCTCCTCTGAGTACTCCTGCCTGGAAAAATACCGTTGGTATCAGACTCCCACCCTGTTGCACAAATAAAAGCCCTAAAAAAACTGTGTTTGCCTAAAATTTGTTTCATTTAGGTACGACCTTTGCAATTTAGTGTTTTAAGGAAAAACTTGTCGGTTTTTTGACGGAACTTAAAACGAGCAAGGGTACTTAAAATGAAACGTGCTTTAAGAATTGAACTTCTGGTTGGAATCTTTTTGTTTTCTCTCACCACTCTGGCTGGAGCCTACGAGAAATGGGATTCTCTTAACCTTTTAAAAAATGTAACTACCAGCAAAGTGGATGATGGATTCATTGTTCGACTCGAGTTTGAGAAGCCAGTTGGTGACTATAAGGGTCCGGTGTTTCTTGATAAGTCGGTTCAAATTGATTTTCCCCTGGCATTTATTAAGCCCGCGAAAAAATATTTTCCTGCTGACAGTTCTTCCATCACGAAGGTATTTGCCGCTCAATTCGATGCGGAAACTTTGCGGGTTCGATTCCTGAAAAAAGATAAGTCCGATGATCTCCAGGACCGGTTCCGCCTTGCCCGTCAGGGACGGTTTGTGATTGTCCGTCTTGGCCAGGTGAGGCCTGTGTTCAACCCGAAGTCCGCCTCCTTCGTTGAAAGTCGGGAATCCGATGACCTGATGACCGAAGACGAATTAGCGGTTTTTCTGGCCCGAGCTTCCGCGAAAATCCGGGCTCAGAAAAATAAGAAAACCCTGGCTACTACAAAGTTGAAAAAAATATCAACAACTGCTCAAACCCGGGAAACAAGAAAGGTGGAGAAGGTTCCGGATATTAAGGTGGTCCGTGCCGGAATGGGGGTAGATCCGATCGTTGATCGAATTAAAAAAGCCGCCCTGCCAAATTCCAAAGCGGAAAAAGAAACACAAAAATTCCAAAATGATCGTTCGAAAACGAAGGGGAACCTGTTTTCCTTGAAAGATTCCCGGCCAACAGGAAAACCTATTGAGTTGATTCCCTCCAGCTTGAAAATGTTTTCCATGCTGGCTGTGGTTCTTGGAATCATGTTTCTTCTGTTTTTTGGTTTCAAGAAATATGTATTGAAAAATACGATGTTTGGCGGCGGGGAAAAGCTGGTGAATGTTCTGGGTAGTGGATTTTTAGCACCCAAAAAAAATATTGTCTTGGTCGAAGTCGCAGGTGAGGTGCTGGTGCTTGGAATGTCACAGGATAATATCTCGCTACTTACCAATATAACTGACCCTGAAAAAATAGAAGAGATTAAATCTAAAGGAGGAAAAGGGGGCAGTGGTTTGAATTGGAATCTTGGGAACCGTCAAGCGGAAGAAGCCAAAGCGTCTAGAGGGAAAGCGGGGTTTTCAAACTATATGAAACAGTTTTCCGGCACCGAAAAAATCAATAAAGGCAAAACGGTAGCCGATGTGACGGCACAGATCAAACAGCAAATGGGAAGGTTTAGAACCGCAAGAGCATGAATATAAAAATATCCAGTCTACTTTTAATTCTCGTTGTCCCAGTATTTTTAGTTGGTGGGATTGTACCTGCCGAAGCGATACCGCTTCCTTCCATTCAATTTGGCATGGAAGACGTGGACGAACCCGGAAAAGTTTCCAGCGCTTTGCAGATTTTGTTCCTGCTCACAATCTTGACGCTGGCTCCATCAATCCTGATTATGACGACATCCTTTGCTCGGATCATTATTGTATTATCTTTTCTCCGGCAAGCAATGGGTACACAACAAACCCCGCCAACTCAGATCCTAATCGGATTGGGCTTGTTCCTGACTCTTTTTGTGATGGGGCCGACCTGGGGAGAAATCAACCAAAACGCCTTGCAGCCTTATTTGAATGAAGAAATATCGCAGATGGATGCATTAAAGCTGGCGGAGGCTCCCATTAAACGTTTTATGTTAAAGCAAACCCGGGATAAAGATCTTTCCCTGTTTGTGAATTTGACCGATGACCATCCTGCCAGCGAGGAAGAGTTAGCGATTCAAGCCCTGATTCCCGCATTCATCATTAGTGAATTGAAGACGGCGTTTCAGATCGGATTTTTGATCTATATTCCTTTTTTGATTCTGGACATGGTCGTGGCCAGCATACTTTTATCTATGGGAATGATGATGCTTCCTCCTGTTTTAATTTCCCTTCCATTCAAATTGATGCTGTTCGTGATGGTGGATGGTTGGTATCTAACCGTGGGTTCGCTAATCAGAAGTTTTGGAGGGTAAATACGTATGACCCAGGCATTTATTATAGATTTTGCGATGGAAAGCATGAAGACCACCCTGCTTTTATCTGCGCCCATGCTGGGGTTCGGATTGATAACCGGTCTTGCGGTTTCAATTTTCCAGGCTGTTACTTCGATTCAAGAATTGACTTTGACCTTCATCCCTAAAATTCTGGCTGTGTTTTTGTCTGTCCTGTTGTTTTTCCCCTGGTTGATGCAGTTGATGATGACCTTCACCTCTAAAATTCTCAACAATTTTCCTGACTATATTCAATAATGGATATTTTCAATCTCAATTATGCTGAGTTTGAAAGGTTCCTGTTTGTGTTCTTCAGAGTCGGAGCCCTGATCCTTTTTGTTCCGGTGTTGGGGAGTCGGCAGGTTCCTGTGAGCATGAAAATCGGACTCATACTTTTTACCTCCATCGTGATTTTTCCGCTGGTGCAGGCCCGGCCTTTGCCAGAGCCGCAAGGGATTTTTGACCTGGCCGTTTTTCTCTTGTCCGATGTGACCATTGGCCTGGGCATTGCCTATATTACCCGCCTTATTTTCGCTGCAGTTCAGATCGCCGGAACAGTTGTAGATTTCCAAATGGGTTTTGGGGTGGTGAACGTTATTGACCCGCAAACTGACACGCAGGTTTCCGTTACCGCACAGTTTCATAATATTGTAGCGGTATTGATTTTTCTGGTTGTCGACGCGCATCATTTCATCCTTCAGGCGATTGTAGAAAGTTTTTTTATCATCAACCCCGCAGAGATTAACTTTTCCAGTCTCACGCCAGAATATATGCTTTACCTTTTTTCGGGGACCTTCACCACCGCAGTGAAAATTGCGGCTCCCATCATGGCCATTCTTTTCTTTCTCAGCGTTGGGCTGGGTCTGGTGGCCAGAACGGTTCCACAAATGAATGTTTTTATTGTGGGTTTTCCTCTGCAAATTGGGGTGGGACTTTTAATGGTAGGCCTGTCCCTATCTTTTTTCAGTGTTCTCGTCCAGCAGCAAATGTATGATCTTCCTGGCAAGTTCATGGGTTTTTTGTGGGCATTATAAATCGGAGAAGGTGTTATGGCCGAAGACAATAAAGACCAAAAAACTGAAGAGCCGTCAGCCAAACGTATTACCGATAGCGAGGAGAAGGGTAATTTTGCCCATAGTCGTGAGATCAATTCTTCATTCGTCCTTCTTGCGGCTCTTCTTGGTTTTTTGATCACAGGGGAGCAAAGCACCCGCAACCTGATGGGCTCCTGGCATATGCTGATTGCCGAAGCCGGGACTCTGCAACTGACTTTCGAAGAACTATACAAAGTCGTAGCAGATGCCATGACGGGATTTATAAAGGTCATCGGCCTTTTCCTGGTGCTTATTATGGTAGGAGGAGTTACATCCAACCTGATTCAGATCGGAGGTCTGCGTTTCTCTACACATCCATTAATTCCCAAATTTAGCAAACTGAGTCCGATGAAAGGCTTTGGCCGGATTTTTTCAAAAAATACTGTGATGGAGTTGTTTAAATCCCTTTTTAAAGTCGGGATTATTTCGATTCTTTCCTATTTCATCATAAAGTCGCATTGGAATGAGATTCCCCCCTTGATGGGGCTCGGAGTAGGAGAAATCCTTTCTTTCATGGGGTTTGTTGCGTTGGAGATCATTTTCCAAGTCTTGTTAGTTATGATTTTCCTTTCTCTGATTGATTTGGCGTTCCAACGTTTCACCTACCGTGAGAATCTTCGTATGACCAAGCAGGAAGTTAAAGAAGAAAGAAAAGAGACGGACGGTAACCCGCAAATTAAACAACGCATTCGAACGGTACAAATGGAAATGGCGAGAAAACGTATGATGTCTGCTGTTCCCGATGCAGATGTGGTGGTGACCAACCCGACTCATATTTCCATTGCGATCAAGTATGACCCTGAAAAAACTTCGGCTCCTGCGGTGATCGCCAAAGGCGTAGGACCCATTGCCATGCGCATTAGAGAAATTGCCAGGGAAAATGGGATTCCTCTGGTGGAAGACAAACCGCTGGCGCGTACTTTGAACAAAACCGTGGAGGTTGGGCAATTGATCCCGGCCAGCCTTTATAAAGCGGTGGCGGAGATTCTGGCTTATGTTTATAAACTCAAAAATTACTCTTAGCCCATAATATTATGAGCTTTCGTGTATTAAAATATTTGTTCTTATTGTTAAGGCTGGAAATAGGAGAGCGTTAAAGTGGGTTCCGATTTTGAGATGGGTTGAAAGTTTTTATCATAAGGTTTGTTCCACATCAGTTTGATTCCGTTTCCAAAAATGTCCACTCCATAAAAAATATAAGGTCCTTTATCCACAACAGCGATCGCTGTCTGGGTTTCCAGTTGGCGGAACAGGTTTTTGAATCTCTCGGCCGATTTCTGCAAAATTGTATGGTCCACTTTGGAGTGGTCCGGGTGGCCCCATATCACATCGACCCGATTCAGGGTTTGATCCTGTGAAGAAAGATAATAACGAACCCAGGCTTTCCCGTTTTTAGGGTCCAGTGTCAAAGACGCAATGGTCAAAACGCGTTGACCAGATTCTGGGTCTCTCCGTCTTTCAACTTTTTTTTCTAGCAGACCAAAGTCAGCTTCTATTGCCTGGATTACCTGTTTCTCACTCATGCCAAATTGTGCGAGACGGAATCCCTTCACAATTCCTACCCTGATTTTTTTTGGCACCAGCGGGGATGAAGGGCTTGGCAGGGCGAAGGGTTCCTCTTTCTCAACAGGAGGAGTTACGATAGATTCTGGTACTGGAATACTTTTCGGTTTTTCAATGTGGAATTCTTTTTCCAGAAGTTCGGTTTCAGGTTTTTCAGAGAGGGAGGGTAAAAGTTCCGGTGCAGGTGGGGCGGTTGTTTTTTTATGCGCCACCGGTTCTGGTTCTTCTTTTGGGGTGGGGGTGTCGGCAATGTGGATTTGAATGTTCCCAAACTCACGGATGTACTTTGTAGTCAACCGCACCGGATTTTCCCCTTTCATATCCCAAGCGTAAACGCCTTCTTTGATATGGTATACCGGCTCGTCATTGACGAACACATGATCCGGTTCCGCATCTTCTTTTACGGAAGGAATGCTTTTTACCGCATGAAGGATGGTGGCACTGACCGATCGATTATCGGGTCCGATCGCCACCTCCACCATGTCTTCACCAATGATGGTGATTTCTTCCTTTATGTTTTGTGGAAGGTTCTGATGATATGAGGAAGAGAATCCTGTACCGATAGGATCCTGTTCCTCGAGCAATGTGGTTCCTTCTTCGGGAACATGGATACGGATGTA
>DODH01000321.1 GCA_003545625.1 Nitrospina sp. | reverse complement strand
TTTTATCTATTAAAATTTGTGCTTTGATGGAGCCTTGTTATGAGTGAACATTGCGTAATATTCATCACCGCCGGATCAAAAAAGGAAGCGGATAAAATAAGCCGGGGACTGGTCGAGGACAAGCTGGCATTCTGCGTCAGCGCCATTCCAAAAATTCAGTCGACCTATTACTGGGAAGACAAAATCCATGTGGACGAAGAGTTTCTCTTAATCGTCAAAACCCGGAAGGACCGCTATGATGCGCTGGAAACCTGGGTCAAAATCAACCACAGCTATGAAGTGCCGGAAATCATCGCCCTGCCTATCGAGCAGGGTCTTCCTGCATACCTGGCGGGTATTGATGACTGGGTTACTAAAAAGGGCGGAGAGCCTCCGCTGGCATGAGCAATGGCTTTATAAGGCACACAAACGTTCTCTCGGCCCTGCGAGCCACGGAGAATAAAACCCACTGATGGGATGAAACATCATGGCCCATATCCATCTAAAAAAGGCATGGAGCATGTCAGAAAATTTGGCCACTCCCGAGTCGGCATACATGCGTCGGCGGGAATTTCTCAAAGGCACGGCGCTGACCACCGCCGCCACCGTGGGAGCTCTTTATGGTTGCGGCCCTTCTTCTTTGCCGAAGACTCTTCCTGAAGTGGCGTGGAGTGAACTGGAAAAATCCATCTATCCTGCCAAAAGAAACCCGCATTACGAGTTGGACCGGCCCATGACTGCAGAGAAAATTGCCGCTACATACAATAATTTTTATGAATTCGGATCCGACAAAATCGATCCGGTGCATTACGCACAGAAACTCAAGATCCGGCCATGGGTCCTTGAGATAGGCGGACTGGTCAACAAACCGAAAACTTTCGATATCGATGACCTGCTAAAAACCATGCCCTTTGAAGAACGCCTATACAAACTGCGTTGCGTGGAGGCCTGGGCCATGGCGGTGCCCTGGACCGGGTTCCCGTTGCGGGAGCTTCTCAAACGGGTCGAGCCAAAACCGGAAGCCACATATGTAAGATTGGAAACTTTTTATGCGCCCTTCACCGCCCAAGGGCAGTTGGCATTCTGGGAACCGTGGCCCTATGTAGAGGGGTTGACCCTTAAGGAAGCAATGAATGAACTGGCATTTTTAGCTACGGGAATTTATGGGCACCCGCTTCCAAAACAGCATGGCGCCCCGATCCGCCTGGTTGTTCCCTGGAAATACGGGTTCAAGAATATCAAGTCCATCGTGAAAATCGAGCTGGTCGACTATCGCCCCGCAACCTTCTGGAACACCCTGCAAGGGCTGGAATACGATTTTACCGCCAACGTGGACCCCAGAATCCCACACCCGCGCTGGCCTCAGACCCGCGAGAAAATGATCGACACGGGAGACATCCACCCCACCCTTCTTTATAACGGTTATGAAAAATTTGTCGGCAATTTATACTCATGAGGAGCGTGATGCCATCAAAAATAACTGGTTTTCTTTTTTGCGCCCTTCTGCTTTTCCCTTTCACCGCATGGTCGGCTGGGGAGGATGGAAAGAGCCAGGATGAAAGAAAAATCTATACGGTCATAGAATTCGAATCCACATTCATGAACCGCAAAAAAGAAAAAGTGCTAGAAGTTCTCGGCGAGCCCGATCGCAAGTGGGAACATAGTGGTAAGAAAATTTGGACATACCGGCATATCATTAAAGATCAGGGCAAGATCTGGGATCAAAATATCCTGTTCAATTTCGGTCGGGTCAACCAAATGTGGGGCAATCAGGCAACGCCCAAAGGAAATGGGAAATAACTCTTTGCTCACCCAATAAAACTATTGCTGGTTACCCCCGGAGGTTCTCCGGGCGCCTAGTTGCATCTAGTGGCGGAAGAATGATTCGATTTGTGCGCCCATGAATCCGGCGATAGCGCCTCCGCTTCCGGCGGCGATGATGAGGATATCGGGGTCTCCGGTGCGTTGCCCCAGAAAAGCCCCTATTAAAACTCCCAGGCAGATGATGACCATAAAACGTCGGCCGCCCAGCCAACCGATAAACCCGCCTATCATCAAACCCAATAATCCAGCAATGGTCATTAGAAGCGGACTGTGCACCACCCAGCCCATAGCCAGGCCGGTGGCACCCATCAACCCCATCCCCATATATATTGTACTTTTGCTTTGCGATTCGGGCATATGAACTTTGCTTGACACGTTAAGAAATCCCTTATGCTAAAGTCAGTCCTATGGGAATCTCTAAAGGCTTTTGAAAACCACCTCCAGACTGGACTTGGCATCGCCGAACAGCATGCGGGTATTTTCTTTGAAGAACAATGGGTTTTGTACTCCCGCATAACCCGTGGCCATACTTCGTTTCAGCACAATGGTGGTTTTGGCTTTCCAGCATTCTAATACCGGCATTCCGGCAATCGGACTGTTCGGGTCCGTCAGAGCAGAGGGATTAACGATGTCGTTGGCTCCAATGACGATCGCAACATCAACATTGGGGAAATCATCATTGATTTCATCCATCTCATAAACGATGTCGTAGGGAACTTTGGCTTCCGCCAGCAAAACATTCATATGCCCTGGCAT
>DODH01000036.1:4566-4754 GCA_003545625.1 Nitrospina sp. | reverse complement strand
CTGGTATTGATCACCGGGCCGATCTGGGCAAGGCCTATCTGGGGAGCCTGGTGGGTGTGGGACGCCCGCCTCACCTCTACCCTGATACTCTGGATCATATATGTGGCCTACCTCATGCTCCGGACGCAAAGCGATGCCGGTTCCATGCGAGCCCGTTATGCCGCAGTACTTGGCATTGTCGGGTTTCT
>DODH01000036.1:0-4188 GCA_003545625.1 Nitrospina sp. | reverse complement strand
AAGGTCATCACCAACGAAGGGATTGGCAAGGGAATGGACCCAACCATGCTGGCAACGCTGGGTATATCTGTGTGTGCTTTCACCCTGCTTTATTTCCTGTTGATGGGAGTGCGGGTGCGGCAGGAAAAATTGAAAGATGAAATCGACCGCCTTAAAAGGGAAAAGATTTATTCGGCTTAAGGACGGACTGCTGGGCCTGTTAATCATTGTGGCCCTGATTCTCCTTGTTCTCCGTTTTCAAAAAATGGGCAATCCGCAGCAGGAAATCAACTTTAACCAGCTTAAGCCGAAGGAAGGTTATCTGGCCCCCAAGTTTACTTTAAGAAATCTCAGGGGCAATCTTGAAGGGCTTGACGATCATGCGGGGAAGGTAATTGTTGTTAATTTCTGGGCAACCTGGTGTGCCCCCTGCGTTAAGGAAATGCCAAGCTTCGAAACCCTGTACCGCCGCTTCCGTTCGCAGGGGTTGACTGTTCTCGCAGTCAGCCTTGACAAAGACCGTTCTGCTAAAGTCCAGGAATTTGTGGATAAGTATAAATTATCTTTTCCAGTTTTACTGGATACCGAAGGGGTTGCCGAAAAACTCTACCCGTCTTTTACCATTCCGTTTACCTACGTGCTTGATAAGCAGGGAAGGGTTGCCGCCCGAATCGATGGTGCCAAGGATTGGGAGTCACCAGAAACATTCAAGGCGATAGAATATCTTTTAAAATAAATCGGGATACATTCAATGATAAATGAAAATAAAGTTCAGTCCGCTAATGAACGGTTTTATGAAGCCTTTAATAAAAGAGATATCGAGGCGATGAATCAGGTTTGGAGGAATGGCGAAAGGGTGACCTGTGTCCACCCCGGCTGGCCTCCTCTTAAAGGATTCGAGCCGATCATGAATAGCTGGGAAGGCATTTTTAAAAATTCAGGAAATATGGAAATTCAGATTTCTGATGTGCGAGTCCTGGCTTCGGAAGATCTGGCATGGGTTTCCTGCATCGAGAAACTTTATACCATTGCTGAAAGCGGGGTACTGGCCTCTCAGGTTTTTGCCACCAACCTGTTTCACCTTGAAGGCGATGTCTGGAAGATGGTCATGCATCATGCCTCGCCTGTTCCTGACATCCGGGAAACACAAGATGTTACAAGGAACTGAAGGTTATCCAGACTGAGGTCAGATATGATCGGGGTTCCAGTTAAAGAATAAACCTGAGGACATCTCTAATTATTCGATAATTTTTTTTACGGCAACTTGCAGGCTCTTATAAAATAAGAGCCTGCTCATGACCCAAAGTAATTTTTAGAGATGCCCCTGAGTCAATGTTTTAAAAAACATGCGACATGATGGCCGGGCGCGATTTCTTTAAGAGCAGGTATTTTTTCTTCGCATTGTTTTTCCTTGATAGGACAGCGGATGTGAAAGGCGCAACCTTTTGGCAGGTTAGCGGGATCGGGGATATCTCCCTTTATGAGTGTCTTGTTTTTGCTTTGTCCCGGCTCCAGACTGGGAATTGCGTTCAGCAGGGCAAGAGTGTAGGGGTGCTGGGGCGAATTATAAATTTGTTCGCTGTCGGCAAGCTCAACGATTTTTCCGAGATACATCACTGCGACCCGGTCACAGAAATATTCTACCACCCCCAAATCGTGAGAGATGAACAGGTAGGAGATATCCAGCTTTTCTTTCAAGTCCAGCAAAAGATTGATGACCTGAGCCTGTATGGAAACATCCAAGGCCGATACCGGCTCATCGGCCACGATCAGTTTCGGGTTCAAAGCGATGGCCCGGGCAATACCTACGCGTTGTAGCTGGCCGCCGCTCAATTCGTGGGGGTACCGGTTAAAATAATCGAGCGTCAGGCCTACCTGCTCCAAAAGTTGTTTTGCTTTTTCGACATTTTCTTTCTTGTTGCGGAAACCATGAATTTCAAAAGGTTCTTGCAGGATATGGCCGATGCGTCTTGCCGGGTTGACAGCGGAATAGGGGTCCTGGAATATAATCTGCATTTCCTTTCTAATGTTTCTCATCTCAGCCTCTTTGAGATCAAACAGATCGGTTCCGCAAAAGCTCACCTGTCCTGAAGTGGGTTCAATCAGGCGGAGCAAGGTTCGGGCCGCAGTGGTTTTGCCGCATCCGCTCTCTCCAACCAGTCCCAGCGTTTCCCCTTTGTGAAGGGTGAAGGAAATGCCATCTACCGCGCGAACCGGTGGCGAGGGGTCTTCGAGAAATTTCTTTTCTAGCAGAAAATGTTTTTTGAGGTCCTGGACTTCCAGTAGTTTTTCTGTATTCATAATGACCCTGGCTCCAGATGGCAACTAACTTGTCGCTGGGCTTCTATCTGGCGCAGTTGCGGGTTTTGGGTTTTACATTTTTCCATAGCCCAGGCGCAACGAGGGTGAAACGAACATCCTGGTGGACGCTGGTCCAGGCTGGGAACATTGCCCGATATTTCTTCCAGTCTTGCACCTGGTTTTTTTTTAGTGCCTAATTTGGGAATAGAAGCAATGAGACCCTTGGTGTAGGGGTGAAAGGGATTATTTAGAAGGGCCTTGGCAGGGCCGGATTCCACGATTTCTCCTGCATACATGACCAGCACCCTTTGGGCGATTTCCGCGACCACTCCCAGATCGTGGGTAATGATGAGGATGGACGTTTCTTTTTTTAAACTTCTCAAAAGCTCGAGAATCTGAGCTTGGATAAGAACATCGAGAGCGGTCGTGGGTTCATCGGCGATGAGGACCCTGGGAGAGCAGGCCAGGGCCATGGCAATCATGACGCGTTGCCGCATTCCCCCGCTGAGTTGATGGGGATAGTGTTTTTCTTTAGGTGAGGGCAGTTCCACGCGACGCAACAGGTCTGCCGACTTTTGTAAGGCTTCTTGCCGATTCATAGTCGTATGGCGCAGAAGCGTTTCGGCAATTTGTTCTCCGACAGTCAAGACTGGGTTGAGAGAGGTCATAGGATCTTGAAAAATCATGGAAATGGAGCGGCCGCGCAGGTCCTGTAACGCTTTTGCATTGAGGGATAACAGGTCCTGTCCGTCAAAAAGAATTTTCCCGCTTGAAATTTCCGCAGGTGGCTCTGGCAAAAGACGGAGAATAGAAAGGGCGCTGACGGTCTTGCCGCAACCGGATTCTCCCACCAGCGCAAGGGTTTCTCCCGGATTTAAATGAAAACTGATGCCATTGACAGCGGTCAGCTTTCCCCTGGGAGTGGAAAAAGAAACTGTCAGGTTTTGAATTTCCAACTCAGGGGATGACATTTGTTTTTTCGTGATAAACAGGTTGAAACGAACCCTTTCGGGCATGAACTAGGTTTTCGGGAATCCGAGGCTATAATAAGCCCTAGTGGTCATTCCTCAGCATTTTAATTGTTCTTAAACAAAAAACAAATGAATCCCTTTGCAAAAATATTGGTGGTTGAAGACGAGTCCACTTCTGCAAAACTGATAATTTATCATCTTAGAATGATGGGATTCAAAAATACAACAGAAGTCACGGACGGAAACTCGGCTCTGGAGCATTTAAAAAAGGAAAAAGCTGATTTGGTGATTGCAGATTGGCATATGCCGAATATGAATGGACTGAATCTTTTTAGAGCCATTCGGGAAGAGGAATTATGGCAGGATATTCCCTTCCTGATGATCACGGTGGAAAAAGACCATGAAAAGGTGCAGGAAGCTATCCAGGCAGGGGTCCGGGATTATATTGTGAAACCCATTAATGTTGAAATGTTTAAGCGGAAGATTCGTGAGTTGTTTAAGCTTAATGAGGTTTGAATCGAAAAAGGGCGAGCAAGCCGCTGCCAGCGTGATACCCCATTCGGGGCACGCGTGGTATCCTCTTCATTAAGCTTCACGCCCGCGGGCAAAGAGAGATTTCCTTAAAAGGCTATTGGGATTTTACAAGGCACTCCTTTTCAAGCCCCTTACTTACAATATTGTCGCATTTTTTGGGATCGCCCTGAACCACCCCATAACAATATGCCTGGCTATCCCGGTTTAGGATCAGGGTACAGTAATATATGCTGTGGTCCTTATGTTTGTACCGACTTTCGGGGTTTGAGATTGGGGTCAGGGCGAGACAGAGATTTCGCTCGTCTTCTTTTGAAAGCTTGCCTGTTGGTTTTGCCGCAGCCGAGAACAAACCTGGCCTCAACATTTTTTCCATGGGGCCTTTCCCATCCAAAACGGTTACCGG
>DODH01000163.1:3718-4899 GCA_003545625.1 Nitrospina sp. | reverse complement strand
CCGGGCCTATGACCTTGGTGTAGTTATCGGTGAACACATTTGAGTTTTGATGCTTACTAGAATCTGCTTTTACGGGAGCAAACGTGTTCAGGATGCCATTCATTAAAATCAGGCCAGAGGGTCATCTATTTATCGTGATTTTCATGGTTATAGCGATTATTCTTTCCACCGTTGCTCAGTGGCTAGGGTTTATTGGCGTTATTCTTGTTGGTTGGTGCATATATTTCTTTCGCGACCCTGATCGCGTAACACCACTTGAAAATGGATTAATTATTAGCCCCGCTGACGGCGTTATTCAAATGGTGGGCGACGCCGTACTACCTCCAGAGCTGGACATGGGCGACGCACCAATGCGCCGGGTCAGTATTTTCATGAATGTTTTTGATTGTCATGTAAACCGTGTCCCTATCGATGGAGAAATAGTAAAAAATTCCTACCGCCCAGGAAAGTTTTTAAATGCTTCTTTGGACAAAGCCAGCGAGGATAATGAACGCCGTTCCCTAGTAATAAAAACAGAAAAAGGTATAGAGCTTACCGTTGTCCAAATTGCGGGCTTGATTGCGCGGCGTATCATCTGCTGGGCAGACGAAGGGCAATCACTTCGGACCGGAGAAAGATATGGCATGATCCGCTTTGGAAGCCGTGTCGACGTTTACCTGCCCAAAGGCACGCGGCTTCTGGCAATCCCCGGCCAGAGGGCTGTCGCAGGAGAAACCCCAATTGCTCAATTGGAAAACAGCCAAGAGGACCAAAAGGGAGAGTGGCGGTAATGGCCGCAAACCCCAGTGAAAGACACCAACTTAGACGAGATCGCCTGAACCGTCTTTTGCCCAATGCCTTGACCACGCTGGGCCTCTGCTGTGGATTTACTGCCGTTAGGTTTGGTCTCCAGGAAAGATGGGAAATATCAATTCTGTTCATTGGGGCGGCGGCCCTTTTCGACACGCTGGACGGACGCGTGGCGCGACTCATGGGTGGACAAACGGAACTAGGTGGGCAACTTGATTCTCTTTCGGATGCCGTTTCGTTTGGCGTCGCCCCCGTAATGCTAATGTATTTGTGGTCGCTTAATAATGCGGGTGGTATTGGTTGGGCTATCGCCACCTTATTTGTGGTTTGCTCAATTCTAAGATTAGCCCGGTTCAACGTTGCCTCCGTTGCAACTGATATTCCGGTCTGGG
>DODH01000163.1:2593-3390 GCA_003545625.1 Nitrospina sp. | reverse complement strand
GAGCAATTATTTCAGCGGTGTTGCCACACCAGCAGCAGCTGGTATGGTCTTGTTACCTCTAATACTCGGTATTGAAACCGGGTGGGATTGTTTTCATTCGGTGTGGCTTACGCTTCCCTGGACGATTGTGATTTGCGGATTAATGATTGCCCCAATCCCAACTTACTCCTTTAGACGTATTTATGTTCCAAAAAACCTTGTCACGGTTTCCTTAGCTGGTGTTGCGCTGTTGGCTGCGGCACTCATCACTGAACCTTGGCTTACCTTATCCGCTCTAATAGTAGCTTTTTCAGCATCTATCCCCTTTTCTGTTTTATCTTTCAAAAAAAGACAGAAAGAGGATGAATGTAGTCATTCTTCGGGTGATGTTAGCTCCGAAGATAGTGCCTAAGGTTGACGGCTAATCAATTCTTACCTCAGGTCGCGAATGTTAGAAATGACGGCAGGATCTTAACCACTTTTTACCTTATAAAATGACAAACGTTTTATGGTAGAGGAGTCGAGCCCGTTTCCAACCACTTAAAAGACCCCCCCTGCACACGCACACGCACGGTTGTACTTTCTTTTCACACACTGGGGTCTAGCAACGGTTTAGCTGCATTTTGTGTTGTTTGTCACAGGTGATAACATCACTTGTGATTTGGAATAGATGCTTAGCCGGCCACCGCTGATTGACGCCCTAAATGAGCCAACTGAATTCCCATCAACGCGGTCTGCTAATGACCATTTTCGGTGTTTTGGTCCTGACGCCGGACGCCCTGATGTTGCGCCTTATTGAGGCTGATCTTTGGACAACC
>DODH01000163.1:0-2193 GCA_003545625.1 Nitrospina sp. | reverse complement strand
ATGCCCTACGTGATCTTTTCAAAGATGGTTTGTTCTGCGCCCTACTGTTCACGGGCAGCAACATATGTTTTGTCATTTCTATCACCCACACAATGGTTGCCAATACCCTTGTTATTCTGGCCGCAATGCCTTTTATGGCGGCAATCATGGCGATCGTTCTGATGCGCCAAATTTTGCCGCTGCGAACTTGGTTGACCATTCTGCTGGCCATTGCAGGTATCGTTATGGTGTTTTGGGGCCGTATCGGCAGTGGCGGCTTTTTTGGCGACGTAATGGCGGTGCTGGTAGCACTATTCATGGCGTCGGCCCTTGTCGCGATCAATCACAACCCCCGGATAAACTCCCTTGCAGCCATCGGATTAGGATCTTTTTTGGCGGGCGCCTTCGCCTTTTTTATGGGGGCCGAGCTAACCACGCCGTCCGGTACTGATTTTGCTATTCTTGCCCTGAATGGTGGTTTGATTTTACCCGTCGCGATGGGCCTAATCACCTATGGCCCGAAACTTATTTCGGCAGCCGAGGTCAGTCTGATCATGCTGCTGGAAACGGTATTGGGGCCCTTATGGGTGTGGTATGTACTGAGCGAACAACCACCAATGCAAACATTAATCGGTGGCAGTCTAGTCCTTGGGGCGATCATGGTGAATGCCTGGCTTGGGTTTCGCTCGGATCGGTAACGGCCTTATTCACCAGGATTTTCGGCATCACTTACTTCTTTAATTTCCTTCCCCAACGGATAATTAAATGCCGCAACTAATTTTCCAGTTAGAGATATATCTCTAATGCTTTTTTCAAGTACAGACGAATCTCCCTGGGGGCACCATATCCCATTCATGGTTTATAGAGAGACCATATACTGGCGCAGTAATAGGATGCATGTTTGATTGTTGCTACGGAAGTTCTGTGGTTCCAGTCAGAAAGCGATCGATTTCTCTTGCTGCCTCACGACCTTCATTGATTGCACGGACCACAAGAGACTGGCCACTTCTACAATCTCCTGCCGCAAAAACTTTCGATACCGAGGTTTGGTACTCACCTTTTTCCGCCTTGTAGTTGGAGCGTTTGTCCAGTTCGAGGCCTAGAGGCTAAGAAACATAGTGTTCAGGACCTAAAAAACCCATAGACAAAAATACAAGGTCTGCATCAAAGGTTTTCTCGGTACCGGTTATGGTTTGGAACTTTCCGTTTTCAAACGAAACATCGACAGTTTCAAGGCTTTTAAGATTTCCATCTTCGTCTCCAAGAAACTCAGTGGTAGAAATAGAATAAATACGGGGATCTTTCTTAAATCTTGCAGCCGATTCTTCGTGGCCATAGTCGATTTGAAACGTCAGCGGCCATATGGGCCAGGGATTGTCTTTCGCCCTTTCTGGAGGAGGTGTAGGGAAAAGTTCAAAATTCGTAAGTGTATTGCAAAGATGGCGCAATGAGGTGCCTAAGCAGTCGGTTCCTGTATCGCCTCCACCAATAACAATTACGTCTTTCCCTTTGGCATTTATAAAGTTACCGTTCTGAAGATCCGAGTCCAGTAGGCTTTTTGTGTTTTTCGTGAGAAATTCCATCGCAAAGTGTACCCCGTTTAAGTCCCGACCCGGGATTTGTAGATCGCGGGGCACCGTCGCTCCAGTTGTCAAGAGGAGTGCGTCTACCGACGATAAAATATCTGTTACTGGAAGTGTTGCGTTTTCTCCGTCACCAATGTCGGCGTTCACAACAAATTGTATTCCCTCCCGTCGTAGAAGATCGACGCGCCGCTCCACTACCTTTTTCTTATCTAGTTTCATGTTGGGAATTCCATACATCAGGAGGCCACCAATTCGATCCTCCCGCTCATATACGGTTACTTGGTGTCCTGCCGAGTTGAGTTGTGCCGCTGCGGCGAGACCAGTTGGACCCGAACCAACGACGGCCACCTGTTTCCCTGTCCTTGATTTTGGGACGACAGGTTCAACCCAGCCTTCTAAAAACCCATGATCAATTATTGCCATTTCTATATTCTTAATTGTGACTGCGGGATCCGTAATTCCCAATACACATGAGCCCTCGCAAGGTGCAGGACAAACCCGGCCCGTAAATTCCGGGAAATTATTTGTTTTGTGTAAGCGGTCCAGGGCATCTTTCCACTGTCCACCGTAAACAAGGTCATTCCATTCTGGAATTAAATTATCGATTGGACATCCATGGTCAGATTCA
>DODH01000297.1:8295-8967 GCA_003545625.1 Nitrospina sp. | reverse complement strand
GCCTATAAAGCCCGTGATATTACCACCGGCGCTATTTCCGCATGGGGTCTGCGAATATCGGTTGCGCTGGGGGTAGCCGCTGGTGTGACTTTGGGGGTTTATCGTATAGTAATGGGCAATCCCCTGCACTACTACATTGTTGCTGGATACGTTTTTTTGCTTATCCAGACCTGTTTTGCACCCAAGCAGATCATTCCTCTTGCATATGATTCGGGAGGCGTGACCACCTCAACCGTAACAGTTCCATTAATTGCGGCATTAGGAATCGGGCTGGCTTCAAGTGTTCCTGGGCGTTCCCCCTTGATAGACGGCTTTGGGTTGATCGCATTCGCATCCCTTTTCCCTATGATCACCGAAAAACTGTCAAAACGTAAAGAGATTGAATAACTTTTCCGAGGAATTAGAAACTCATGCGTTTTAAAATTATATTGGCCATGGTTAATGAAAATTACCAGGACAAAGTTATTGAATCAGCAAAAGAAGCTGGTGCTACCAGAGTCACCATTCTTAATGCCCGTGGAGAAGGAATTCACAAACAAAAATCTTTTCTGGGGCTAAACATGGAAGCCCAAAAGGATATGCTTCTGTTTCTGGTTGAAGATTTTATCGCCAATAATATTATGGAAGCAATTTATAATGCGGGGCATTTAAGCGAACACGGTAATGGAATCG
>DODH01000297.1:0-7963 GCA_003545625.1 Nitrospina sp. | reverse complement strand
ATTCAGTCTTGATGTGGACAGAGCTATAGGACTGGAAAGCCAGATGCCCATGATGGAAAAAGACGCAAAAGATCGTTATTTTTAAATAACCTCATTGAGGAGATGGGAATGGCTGATATTCAAAAAGTTCGTGACGTCATGATGTCCAATTTCACCAAAGTGGATGGAATCATGAAAGTCTCTGATGTCTTGGACATGATGCGGAACACCAAAATCAACGCAGTACTGGTGGAACCCAGGGATGGAAACGACGTTTACGGCATCATGACCTTAAAAGATATCGCCAGAAAAGTGATTGGACAACGAAGAAAACTTCATGAAACCCATGTTTATGAAATCATGTCCAAACCGGTGTTGTCGGTTAAATCCGACATGCCCATCCCCTACGCGGCACGGTTTTTGAGCAACTTTGATGTTTCCTACACTATGGTTATCGAAAACAATGAGGTGACAGGAATGGTCTCACTAAATGGAATGGTGGTCAGGTGGAAGGATTGATCTGTTCATCAACCTTTCTTCAAAGACGTTCCGGCCCGGCTGTCCCAAGTAATAGTGTCCGGACTCGACACATGACCTGCCACCGCACGCCAATGATCAAATCCCGCTTGCACATTTAATATTTTGACGCATTCGTTCATGCCACCCGCTCCGCCTATATGCGAATAAAGTTTTCTCAAATCACCAATATAAGTTCCCTGTTCTGATTTATATCTGTCCTGAGCTTCGGCAATATTAGCCAGGGTGGATTCGGCCATGGCATTGTATGTAAAAATTTCAGTTTTAAGACTCGTATAATCAACCATAAAATTAACATAACCCCAGGAGACCAATGGTAAGGCAGCAAGAAGGAGCAAAACTCGTTTCCAAATCTTCTGCTCCAGTAAAATTCCCGCTATTCCAAATAATAAAGCAGCCCAAATTGAATATTGGGAGATTTGTTCATAGATACCTAATGCAGGAATTTTTTCACCACAGGATGATTGCCCAAAGACAATAGCTGGTGCTGGGGAGAAAACTATTAATAAAATCCAAAAAACTAATTGATTTGATTTATTTTTCATTTGATCACAAATTCAGTTATATCAAAAAAACTTAATTCACCTGCCGCCAGGAAACTGCCGGTCGTTGGTTTGTATCAAATTAAAACCATGATTTCTAGTAACATTTTCATCAAACATCCATTTTCTATGAAATTAGGGCTTCACAGAATAATTTCTCTGCGCTATTATTTTAAGGGCGCCAATAAAAATTGCTTTTGGCCATGAGCAGCCCTTATGAAATAAGGGTCTGCGAGTTGCTACAGAGAAAATTATCGAATAAATAGAGATACTCTTAATTTAAATTCAAATTTCTATTCGTTATTCACGAGTTAGTGAGTTTTTGGAGTTTTTGCAAATGAATACAACCAGCAGGTTTGAAGATAAAGGCGATGGTACCTTGTTAGACCATGAATCCGGTTTAGTGTGGTCCAAAGAAGACTCCTGGCCGGTAGCGCAGGATTGGTTGACTTTCCAGGAGGCCCTTCAATTTGTCGACGAGATGAATAAAAAAGACTATCTCGGATACCACGATTGGCGTATTCCAGAAAGGGAAGAAATCGAAAAGATTTTTATTCCAGATAGCACCATAATGGCCCGGTCCAACAGCGAAATTCACCTCGACCCGTTATTTTCCACGGGTGGAGGAAATGCGTCGTGGTGTTTGCCCTTTGACCAGCAGGCAGCGTTCTATTTTTCTTATTTGTCAGGCAACTCGCAACAATTCGATCAGGACTATTCCCAGGGATATGTTCGCCTGGTTCGGCTTTACCCAGATGATTAGGGAGTTTTTTCTCCGGCCCGTTTTCTACAGGGTATGAGCTTCGGCATTTCTGCCGGCGGTGCTACCATTTGCCGGATCTCAACCTGATCGGATTCATAGGAAATGGTGGCGATTTGATATCGGTCCCGATCCACTTCGTGCGGACTGCCCTGATATTGATTGAGAGCGGCTCCCAAAGCATCCCATTCCAAATACAATAGGAATTGTTCTTCCGAATCAGTTAGCTTCAGGTCGGCAACCAGATCACTAAACTCCAACTTGACCACTTCACCGACGTGTTTACCACGACAAAATTCCACAAAACCGGTTCCCCCTCCGACGGATTTCTGGCAGGTTAATTTTGAAAAATCAAAACTGATAAGGCAATCACTTTCATCCAGGATCACTGTTATCTGAGATGTCGTATCCTTACATGGCATAATTTATGGATATCTCTATTTATTCGATGATTTTCTCTACGGCAACCACTAGGCGTGGGGCCATTGTTTAACACTCTAGGGTGTAATGATATTTATACTGATATCAACAGACGGAGCAGAATGGGTTAATGCTCCCACAGACACAAAGTCTGCTCCCGTTCTGGATATCTCATCTAACCTTTCCAATGTAACACAACCGCTGATTTCAACTTTTGCCCGACCATCGATCAATTTAACAGATTCACGGATCATATCAATAGGCATATTATCCAGCATAATGATTCCGACACGATTATCTAATGCTTCCTGAACTTCATCAAGGTTTTGGGTTTCGACTTCAATTATATTTTGATGGCCCAGTGCTTCACGTACTTTTTCAACCGCTCGGAAAATACTGCCGGCAGATTTAATATGATTATCCTTAATCATTACCGCGTCATAAAGTCCAAACCGATGATTGGTACCGCCACCACAACTCACCGCATATTTTTCAAAAACCCTGAGGCCCGGAGTGGTTTTACGCGTATCCAAAACCCTAACAGGGCTTGCCTTATCTACATACTTACGGGTCAATGTGGCTATGCCACTCAACCATTGCAGAATGTTTAATCCCGACCGCTCCCCCTCCAGGGCTTTAATGCCATCACAGCGCAATTTGAGAATCGTAGCACCCTTTGCTACCAAATCCTCATCATGGAAAGGTTCGGAGAGAAATACGGTTTGCGAGTCGAGCTTCAGGAATAGGGTCTTAAAAATTTCCATTCCAGATAGGATTAAAGCCTCCTTGGCAATCAGTTCCGCCTCGCAGAGTTGTCCCTGAGATATAATATTTCGGGTAGTGATATCACCGCTTTGGATGTCTTCTTCCAGTGTGGTATTGATAAGGGACTCAATATCTGCGGTCATGAGCGGTTTATTTTGCATCGTATTTTCGCGGTTAAAGTGGTATATAAATTTCAATAATAGGATTGTTCACCTATAGGAAACCATTTGCAACCATTTTACCAACCTCATCGCCAAGAAGAAACAGAATATCAAATATCAGATGATTAAACAGGAATTGACCAAATATTTATGGGGTTTAATTTTCATTCTATTTATGCTCTCGGGTTGTCAATCCACTAAAACGCTTTGTATCCCGGACCAATCTTCCTCATGCAAGGAAGCCCTGTCTGAATGGCAGACGAGCATTGATCAAGTCATTAAAGCAAATTTCTCATATAACTACGGAATGTACAAAGCCGTAATCTGGGATGGGGAATTTGATAATGCCTGGGTTACGAAAGGACAAGAAATCAATATCACCAAAAGGTTTCTGGAAAAACTTAACCCCGTCCGTAGAATTTGTGTTGCGGCTCATGAACTGGCCCATTTAAAAATGGGCCATTATTATTCAAGGATGGGAATCATCATTGTTAATGATGAAACTATTTTACCTGCAAATAATTCAGGTCCTACCCAATCCAAAAGTCATTATGACTTGTCTGTTGATATCCCAGAAGGATTTGGCATCAACCAGGAAATTGAAGCGGACCGAATGGCACTTAAACTCATTAAAAATTTAGGGCTGAATACCAACCATTACCTGGATTTGCTATTACTCCTCCAAGGCAATAAGGTGAACCCCGACTCCCTTATTTACCACCGGATTAATATGATAAGAAGACTCCGATCCTTATACCAGCCACCCAATGAACCTAAAACTTGAACTTTTGAAGAAAGCGGCGGACCAGGACCGCTTTTCGAAAACCCCCAATACTTCTCAGGAAGCGTGCTACCAAATTATCGAACCAGATAGCAATAAGGTATGGGGTTTTGTTTCTATCGACAATACCCAAAGAGGACCAGGCCTCGGTGGCATACGCCTGGTTCAAGACCTTAGCTTAAATGAAATTTCACGTCTGGCGCGGGTTATGACTATGAAAAATAGCTCCGCCTGTCTACCCTATGGCGGGGCCAAAGCAGGAATAACCCTGGAATCATTTGAACGGACTGACAATCCTGCTATCAGGAAGGAATTGATAGAAACACTTGCCGATTGTTTATTTGAATTGCCTGCCTATGTTCCTGCACCCGATATGGGAACCAATGAGCATGACATACAAGTTATTTACAATAACCATACGCGAAAACTGGGTATTGAAAAACATTCACGAGGCGGCGCAGGCAGGCCTGTAGAAAAGGGTGGGATCCCTATCGATGACTGGGAACTCACTGCACACGGTTTATTTTCCGCCATTAAAGCTCTTGAGTCCCGGGACGAAACATTAGATTTATCCAGAACAAAATTTATTATCCAGGGTTTTGGAAATGTAGGCGCTCCCACCGCCCGGAAGTTGCAGGAATCGGGTGCGACTCTTGTGGGGGCGTCCGATATCAATATTGCTTTATGGAATCCAAATGGACTGGATGTGCAAGCATTGGATAAAATTCGCGGGAATCCAGGTGGACTGAATAATTATCCCTTTGAAGTGGACAGAAAGTTTTCATCAGACAAACTAGACTGGCTTCTGGAAGCACCCTGCGACATTCTAATTCCTGCGGCCAGACCCGATGCCATCACAGCACGGAATGTAGACCGCATTCAGTGCCGTTATATTCTGCAAGGAGCAAATACTCCAAGTAGCAAGCCCATAGAGTATTATTTACACCACCGCCGCAATATTTTATCGCTGACGGATTTCATCGTTAATGCCGGAGGAGTGATCGGGTGTGCGGTAGAAAGAAACATGATTTTTGATGATTCTTATGCCGAGAAAGTAAAGCGCATGGGGATCAGAACCTATGTGGAAAAATTAATCCGCAATACTATTACGAAAAACGTTTGTGAAATTTACTCGCGGATGGAAAATGGCAGCAACACTATTTTTCGGGACTCTGCCTGGGAACTAGCCACGGAACGATTAAAAACTCAGGAAATATGGCTTTGAGGTCATTTCTCTTTATTCCTCTTTTGAAAAAAGTTTCAAGATGTCAGCAAAGTCATTCAACCCTTCTCCTACTGCATATTGTATGATTGATGGTGTTGCCTCTTTGTCCCTTATGGCTCTTGCCGTTTTGGATTCATCACCCAATTTGTCAGCCATACCGTGTAGCAGTTTGTCCAATGCATAATTAGACGTATTTTCATCTAACAAAGCTTCACTATTGCTCCAAAACTCAGAAACCGGATCAGCAATGCTCAGACTGTGGTAACGGGCGAAGTCAGTAATTGATAAGACTCCTGCTATCTTACCGTCTACCGTGGCTACAATATGACGAATTTGATTCTTCTTCATGGCAAGAAGAGCCTCATTCATAGGCAGGGAAGCCTCCAGGGTAATCAATGGACTTTCCATCAATGAGGCCGCCTTGACTCCATTCGGGTCTAATCCTTCTGCAACTAATTTCTCAGACATATCACGATGGGTCAAGATTCCAACATAGTCGTCCTTTTCCATGACCAATAATGAACTGATTGAACTATCCCTCATTATGCAAGCAGCTTCTTTGGCAGACGCTTCTGACTTGATCACTTTTATATCCTTATGCATATAGAGAGTCTAATCGTATCCATTCGTCCTCTCCCAGTTAGGATAACTACGCTTTAAGTGGAATTAATTTCGTGCATAATCTTATCGCCGCCCATATCTAATAGCGCGTTGCCCATTTCATTACCCAAGGCAACTGCATTGACTTTGTCTCCTTTTAATTCTTTTTTGTATAAGGTCTTTCCGTCAAGGCTTGCGACCAGTCCTCTTAATGTCATTTCATTACCTTCTATGGTCGCAAATGCGCCAATGGGAACATTGCAGCCGCCTTCAAGCTGAGTGACGACGGCCCTTTCCGCGTCCAAGGCGAGGTGCGTGTTTTCATCATCCATATCTGCCAGAAGGATCTGGTTGTCAACATCGTGTTTACGGGCTTCTATCCCCACTGCACCCTGCCCCATGGCTGGTAATAAAATTTCAGGGCTAATGATTTCTGTAATTTTATCACCCCAACCCAAACGAATAAGACCTGCCGTAGCAAGAATGATTGCGTCCAGACCTTCTGTCTCCAGTTTCTTTATACGCGTTTCGACGTTGCCACGAAGGGGAATCAAATTCAGATCCGGACGGTAATGAAGCAATTGCGAAGCCCTCCTCAAACTGCCTGTCCCGATCTTTGCGCCTTTTGGCAAATCGTTTAGCTTTATGTTGTTTCTTGAAATCAAAGCGTCAAAAGGATTCTCCCTTTTTGTCACTGACGCGATACATAAAGCAAAGGGAAATTTTATAGGCATATCTTTCATGCTATGAACGGCAAAATCGACATCTTTTCTCAACAAGGCCTCTTCTAATTCCTTAACGAACAAACCCTTCCCGCCAATTTTAGCTAACGGAACATCCTGGATCTTATCTCCAGAAGTTTTTATGATGACAATTTCCACAGGAATATCCGGATTCCGTGATTCCAACTGGTCCTTAATCCAGTTAGCCTGCCACAATGCCAGGGGACTCCCTCTGCTGCCAATTCTAATTTTTCGGGATTCCATTTAATCGTCCAAATGGAATAAGTGACGAATGACCTGTAAATAGACATGGCCATCCTTGGACTGGATTTTCTTTTTAAGGTTGATGGTAGGCTTATGCAGAATTTTATTGACCAATGATTGGGTCAATTGGTGGATGGCCTTCTGATCATTGCTAGAAAGATGAGAGAGGTTTTTGAATGTTTTCTCCACTTCAATTTTGCGCATCTCCTCGGCACGGTTACGCATTTCAATAATGGTAGGAACCACGTCCAAGGTGGAGAACCAATTGTTAAACTTAGTGACTTCCTCCTTAATGATCTCCATGGCATTTTCAGCTTCCTTCTGCCGTTCTTCCATATTTGCGTTAACCACATTCTGCAGATCATCAATATCATAGAGATAAACGTTCTCCAAATCGTTCACCTCGGGTGCTATATCCCTGGGAACAGCAATATCGATAAGGAATATCGGTTTATTTTTTCTTTTATGTATCGCCTGCTCTATCATTTCCTTATGAATGATGAATGTCGGTGCGGCAGTCGAAGTGATGACAATATCCGCCCGGTACAATTCCTCTTTAAAAGCATCAAAGTCCAGCGCGCATCCATTCAAGGTTTGGGCAAGGGCAATGGCTCGCTCATAAGTTCTGCTTGCGACGTATACCGTTTTAACACCGTAGGATATAAGGTGTTTTGCGGCTAGTTCTGCCATTTCACCCGTTCCCACCAGCATTACCGAGTGATTTTCCAAATCCTCAAAGATCTTTTTTGCCAGTTCCACTGCAGCGGAACTGATAGAAACTCCCCGTTCTGAAATCCCCGTCTCTTCTCTTACTTTTTTTGCAACATTGAAGGCCTTTTCAAACAACTGGTTCAAAACCAGGCCGGTTGAACTTAAAGCCCGGGCCGTGCTGTAGGCATCCTTCACCTGCCCCAGAATCTGAGCCTCCCCCAAAATCATCGAGTCCAAACTTGCGGAAACCCTGAAGAGATGTTCTATGGCCTGATTATCCCGGTAGCTGTAAAAATACTGATCCAGACTCCCCCGCGAAAGCCCATGGTAATCACTAATGAAATCTTTTAGCAGCTGAATACCTTGGTCAGAGTTTTCAACGCGGGCATAAATTTCAACCCGATTGCAGGTTGAGAGGATAATATTTTCAACAATTTCCGGGCAGCTGACCAAATGTTCCAGAGAGGCCTCTAACTTTACCTGATTGAAGGCAAGC
>DODH01000134.1:3183-3635 GCA_003545625.1 Nitrospina sp. | reverse complement strand
ATTCCGATGTCAAGAGAAATAGGGTAAAAACCACCAATACCTGTCAGGGAATATTTTTTTTCTGAAACTTTTTCTCCTTTTTTTAATCTAAATTCCGACTGCCCTCTTGAAACATCAAAAATAAATTGCGTAGTATTAGGTTGGCAGGTTGACCAATCTGTCAAAATTTCAACATCGGGGAACCTTGAGTCGATAAAGAATCTCAAAAACGATGAATATTCCAACTAGTATAATCAATCACTTAATATTAGGAGTTCAGAAAAAATGAAAAGCATTTACTCAAAACTGGTTATGTTGTTTGTTTTCCTTTTTATCACCGGGGTAACCAGTGTTTTCGCCGGTAATGCTGTGACGATTACCGACCCTCCAAATGGAGCCATGGTCTCCAGCCCGGTAAAAGTATGCATGGCCACGGAAGGGGTTGAAGTTCAACCGGCCAAAAAGGGGGTTAA
>DODH01000134.1:0-2769 GCA_003545625.1 Nitrospina sp. | reverse complement strand
ATCCATATGGGAGATGGCTCCACCTGCAAGGAAATTAAACTCTCTGCCGGCAAGCACATCATCCGTACCCTGTTTGCCAAAGGCAATCACGTTCCCTACAATTCGGCTTTAACCGCAACGGTGACAATCACCGTTAAGTAGAAGGCTTTCAAAGAGGGTTTCTATTTATTCGAA
Source organism: Nitrospina sp. (assembly GCA_003545625.1). The sequence continues at coordinate 2,595 of DODH01000134.1, read as the reverse complement.
CATTTTCTCTGAGGCAACTCGCAGCCCCTACTTGTAGGGGCCGCTCATGGCAAAAGTAATTTTCAGAGATGCCCTTAATCCGGGTCGGCCCCCAGGCCGACTCGGATCTTTTTTTACCAACTTGACTATATTGCCAGTCCGCTTCCACCTAAATTGTCTCCCCTTCAAATAATTCCTTTTAAATTCAGTTGTAATCTTTCCAGTCAGTTTATAAAATGGATTAACCATTAATAATATTTTTATGAAGCCTTTTACAAAAGGCCAACGGAGAGTTATAAGGCATGCGAAACCGTTTATTCCTACCCATTATTTGTTGCTTCATCGCCGGATTGATGATCCTTTCGGGGTCTGCGAGTGCTTATGAAGTCAATAAAAATGCCGTTGCCTTGCTCATCGCAAAAGACAAAACCGGAAAAACCGTTGGGACGGGATCAGGTTTTGTAGCCCGCCCCGAGGGCATCCTGATTACCAATTATCATGTTCTGGTGGACGCCCATGTTATTGAGGTGCATTTCCCCAATGGTTCGCATTCTGATGTAGAGGGAATATTCAAGGTCGACCGGGCTCGGGATTTTGCCATCTTAAAATTAAAGGAAGGGTTTTATTCCACTCTCGAAATCGGTGACTCCTCTTCGGTGCAACCCTATGACTACACCAGTGCTTTGGGATATCCCTCGGTGACGCAACAGAAAGACAGGGTCGGGGACCAACTCGTGCAGACCTATGGTTTTGTTCTGGGAATTCATTCCCAAGCCCACCCCAAAATACCTTTTATTTACACGACCACTCCCTTCGTCCCAGGGTTCAGCGGTGGACCGGTTGTCAATAGTTCCAACAAAGTTATTGGATTGGCCACCGTAGAGGGGCGATCCATCAATCTTGCCCTTCCCATAAATTCCGTCAAAGAATTTCTGCACGAAAAAACAACATTTTCATTTCAGCAGCTTCTAAATGAGGACCAGACTTCCCTGGAAGCCATGTATTATCGGGGAAATTATTTTCTGTATGGGTTGGGAGATCCCAAAAAAGCCATCGCGGAATTTGAAAAAATACTAGCCAGGAACCCAAACTTCACCCTCGCTCATTACGATCTGGCCGTTGCCTACCGGGATCTGGGGATGCCAGAAAAAGCCATAGCCCAATATGAAAAAACCCTGGAACTGAGCCCTGACTTTCCGGAAGCCTTGTCAAATCTAGGGGGGTATTATTTTCGCTCGGGAAAACTGGATCAATCGGTGGGACTGTTTAAAAAAGCCGTTCAGGTTTATCCAAATTTTATCCAGGCCCTTTCCAATTTAGGGGCGGCACTAAACAAACAGGGTCAACCAAGGGAAGCCATTGCGCATTTAAAAAAAGCACTGTCCCTCGACCCGGAATTTGCTATCGCGAATTTCAATCTGGGTAATTCCCTGTTCGCGCTCAACCTTCTGGATGAAGCCCATAAAAAATTTGAACTCTCCCAAAAACAGGGCATCGATTTTCTCTCCATGCATTGGAAACTTTACGAAATTCACAAAAAAAATCAGAGACACCGCGATGCAGAAAAGGAATTGAAAACAATTCTGCAAATTGACCCCTTTAACGAAGAAGCAAAAAAGAGACTTTCCGAGCTACCCAAACTCCATTAACCCACGCTACAAATCCTCGATTGTCTTCACCACAACAGAGAAAATAGAAATCATGCTTTCAATGGAACATTTGTCCAGTGTGTCTTGTAGCGTGTGCCAGTAAGGATAATCGAAATCTATCAGAACAGTGGAGGGAATGCCCATACGGTGGAAAGGATAATGGTCATCAAAAATGGTGTATTTCGTTTCCTCTTTCAATGCGCCAACACCCTGATCTCTGGCAACACGATAAATTTTATCCAGAAAACTCGAACTACCCTTCAGGGAATGGGTCTCCTTAAAGATCTGCAAATCCTTGTCGCCTACCATATCAATGACCAGCACCCAGTATGGCACTCTTTCCTGCTTGGCCAATTGCTGAGCGTAATAGGTCGAACCTAAAAGATTCAGGCCGGAACCCTTAGCACCAAAATCCTCTCCATCAAAAAATACCAGGTGAACAGGCCGGGCGACAGGGTGCTGGCTGAGGTATTGCGCAAGCCCAAGCAATATCGCGGTGCCCGAACCGCCATCGTTAGCGCCCAATATGGGTTTTAACCTATTTGCGGGGTCCGGGTCCTCGTCGGCAAAGGGTCGGGTATCGAAATGAGCCCCAATCAAAATCGGCGCACCGCCCTGGGTTCCCTGAAACCTGAGCTCCAAGTTGGTCATAGCTTGGGTTCCCTCAGAAGAGGTACGCACTAAAAATGGCTGTTCCACCACCTGATCGGCGTATTTTTCTCCCACTTTTCGGATTAAATTGAGGGTCTCACGATAGCCTTCACTGCCGGGATTTCTCGGGCCAAAAGCACAGAGAGTTTCCAGATAATTCCAGATGATTCTGGAATATTTTTTGGAATCCAAAATATTCCCAAAACCGGGCTGGATCCAGAAAAGCACAAAAACCATACACCCAACTATCGTAAAGTTTCGAACCTGTCTCAGTTTTGCCATAGAGCTACCATAAAATAATTTCCCCATCTTGTTC
>DODH01000210.1 GCA_003545625.1 Nitrospina sp. | reverse complement strand
GTAAAACACCTCATGCTGTTTTTTATCCTCGAATAAATCGCCCTGTCCTCCGAACAACAGGAAAAAAACCGCCTCCAGCTTGTACTTGTTCGAAGCCATGACCGTGTAAAGCATGGCTTTAAATTCCATCGCGTCAAAGGACAATTTTAGATCCTGAAATATTTTGTTCAGCGATCCCAACTCTCCCTTTACAACCCGGTTGGCATCGGCGCGAACGAAAGGCCCCGATTCCATTTGCCAAACCGGAACCATTTGCACTCCCCCCGCCTCACACCCGACCACAGTCCACTCTTTGAGGGACTCCAAAAAGTCCGTGACAGAAAAAACCTCCACCTCGCGAAACACTTTTAAGTTCATGGAAAAAAGGATTCGCAATAATTGTTTTTCCAGCCCGGCAGAACAAAATTTTTCGTCCTCGCAGAGCGGGTCCATTTGCGTAGCCAAAGCGATATAGAGCGCCCGCATACGCAATCGGTCGAGCCGATATTGCCGCGAGGAATAGGGGCGTATCTGATAGATTCCCTTCTCATAGTCAACAAGGTCTATCAAAATTGCATCCCCGGGGCGCGATGAGAAACTCTTGTACAGAGATCGCATATTCCAAACCGTAACCGTCATGCAACTTTTTCCGGGAATCCATTCATTGAACTTGATTTCTTCCGGGAAACGCGCGCAATACTGATAAAAAGGCACAATATCCTGAATATAATAAGATTGTTTTAGTTTAGGAGTTTTATTCCCGTCCGGATCAAGAAACGTCAACTCACTTTCTTTAAGGTTTACCGGCATGAATGGAATCAAGCGATGTCCGGGAATCAGGATACCTTGTTTCAGTTCCCAGGCCCCCAGTTGCACCGATAAAGATACGTGACTGATTTTATCGACCACCGCACGAAAGGGAATGAAATCACTTTCAGGAATCCCGATCAGCGAAGAATGGTTATGCAAAACTTTCTCAAGCCGCTTTCTCGCGGAGCCAGAAACTTCTTTTTGCCATCTACTCTCCAAATGTTTGGCAAAATCTTCGGTGTTGAATGGAGTTCTCGACTCCTGGATGAGTGTTTCTGCCAGCCGGTTGAGGGATATTCGATTTGTCATATTAAATTGAGGAAGGGGTCAATAAATAAACAGGAAAGGATAGTTGATGAGGCACTAGCACTTAGCATAGCCTAGCATAAAATTGCCAAACTGTTAAGCAAATGAGCAAAAACCTATTGAGCCGAGATGCCGGTTGAGCGCAGGATAAATATATTGCAAGTTATACCCCTGCGGGGCATGAAGGCTAAGGAAGAATATCACGCCTGCGGAGGTTCTCCGCAATTTGTTTGATTTTGGTTATGGAGAAAGTTAAAATTCTACTATTCAGTAATTATTAAGCACACTTAAGCAGGAGACGTTGCATGGCTCTCAATCTTGAACCCGTATATCAGGAAATTTTCGCCAAATTTAAAACACGGAAAAAATTCGTGATAGCTTCCGTTGAAAAAAATATTTTAACCGTTGAGCAGGATGAAGAAATCTGCGGACAAAAAGAACCCAAGATTTTCGAATTCAAAAGTCCAAAAGAGTTTGAAGAATTTGTCCGCCTGGAAAACCAATTTGAAGCCGATATTGTCAAGCAGTTGGCAGGCAACAAAATGCCCTACCGCTAGCCCCTTAGCAGGGGAGGCGAATGGGTCGATACTTATTTGCGCGAACCTGTCTCGTTGCGCTTCTAGAAATGGGGATTGAGGAGGTTTGGGGCGATTCACACTTTTCGAAACCGCTGAAAAAGGTTTTCAGTTGATTTTCCAGTTGCCGTTTTCTTCTTGGATTTTTTCGCCGGGTTTGGCGTTGTCGCGGTTGAGGCTGGCGGAAATTTTTTGGATTTTTGGCAGGTCCTGTTCGGTGAAGTTTTCGTTAGTCGCTACAATTCTTTGTAAAATAATCAGTCGGTCTTCATTCTCTTCCGCAATAATGGCCTCGGCAAATTCTTTAAATTGGGCATCGGTTTTGGTGCGTTCGTTGTCGAAAAATTTCAGGAAGCTATCATTGCCCTCGCCGGCGCAGAGAGTTTGTTTGAACCCTTGAATATCATCACGGTTGAATTCCTGACGTTGCATGGCTCTTAGAGCCTTCAGCTTGCCTTTTGGAATTTCGGTGGTGGGTTTGAGTTTGCCTTCTTCATCCACCGACCGCACCGATGCCAGCAAAAGAACCTCGCTACTCAACTCTTCATAACTGCCCAATATCTGGTTTTCCAACGCCGTCTTCTGATCGACAATCGTCACATTAACATCCACCAGTTTTCCGCCACAACCTGTCAGAACAAAAACGGTCAGCCCTGCTGTCATCAGGTTTTGCCAAACAGATTGAAAAATTTTCATGGTTTTATTGTCTTATTGTTTTATCTGAAATTTTTCAGGACGATGGCGGAATTTTTTGATCCGAACGAAATGCAATTGCTGACAGCAATATTTATTTTGCTTTCTCTTCCTACATTGGCAACATAATCCATGTCGCATTCCGGGTCCGGGTTTTCCATATTGATGGTGGGAGTCATGAATCCGTTTTTTAATGAAAGGGCCGAAACGGTTACCCCCAGGGCTCCCGATGCTCCTTGCGGATGCCCCACCATGGATTTTGTAGAACTGGACGGGATGTTCATGGCCTGGCTGTTGAAGGTCTGCTTGACCGCCAGTGTTTCGACTTTATCGTTGATCAATGTTGACGTTCCGTGGAAATTGATATAATCCACTTCCTCTTTATTCACTTGCGCGTCACGCAAGGCAAGGTTCATTGCTCTCGATGACTGTTTTCCATCCGGCATCATGGCTACCCGGTGATAGGCATCGCAGGTAGTGCCATATCCTGAAACTTCAGCGATGATCTCTGCTCCCCGCGCCTTGGCGTGTTCCAGTTCTTCCAGAATAATCATCCAGGAACCTTCCGCCAGGACAAATCCTTCCCGATCCAGGTTGAAAGGACGAGAGCCTCGTGTTGGAGAATCGTTAAAGTTCATCGGGTTGACTTTCATTCTTTCAAATCCCTGCATCATGGCAGGAGTGACACAGGACTCCACCCCCCCCGAGACAAACCAGTCTTCCTGGCCGAATCGAATAGCATTAAAAGCATAGCCCAGGGCATCGGTGGAACTGGTGCATCCATTAGAGAGCACATGGCTCCGGCCCTGCAATCCAAAGTACATGGAGATTTCGCTGGAAAGCATACCCACCAGAGAATTAGATATGGCATAAGGGCTGATCCTGTTTTTTTGTTTTGAGAAATAAATTTCGAACTGTTTTTCCGAAAAATCAAATCCCGACCCTCCGCTCCCGACCAGAACCCCCAGCCCTTCAAAGTCCTCTTCCGAAAAATCAGCAAGATCGATCCCGGCATGGGCTAACGCTTCCTGAGTAGCCGCCACAGCAAGTGGGATGGAGCGGGGCAGTTTTTTTAAATCCGCCGCAGAAAAATAAATGGAAGGATCAAACTGGGTCACTTCACCGGCGATCTGGCAAGCCAGGGCCGAAGGATCGAAGCTGGTTATACGGTCAATGCCGCTGATCCCGTTACAAGTATTTTCCCAAAAAGTTTTCAGGCCGATGCCGTTTGGGCTCACTGCGCCCAGGCCGGTGATCACTACTCTGCGTAACATATATTTAAGATTCAGTTAAGGTCACGCTGAGTTCATCGAAGCGTAGCCCACCCATAAAGGGTTCAAGCCCTTCGTTCTTCGACTAGCTCAGAATGACTCAGGGCGACAATTTTTTAGAGGTACTCTAACGTTATGGTAACATACGGGTGCTGAACCGGGCAACGATGCCCGCTCAACAACGCTTTCCTAACGCTGATTCCTTTTGCTTTCCCTGAAACAACAGACCGGCCAGATGATTATATCAGGATTTGAGGGAACCGCCCTCAACGCCCGAACTGAAGAACTGATTGTTCAACAGGGTATTGGTGGCTTGATTCTGTTCGAGCGCAATTATAAAAATCCCGATCAATTGCTTCAATTAATAAACGACCTCCAGTCGCTGGCCGCTGAGCATGCAGAAATCCCCGCGCTTTTTATTTCGGTGGATCAGGAAGGAGGAAGGGTCGCTCGCCTCGGTAAACCTTTTACACAGTTTCCTCCTATGTCATGCCTGGGGCAGGCCAACTCTGATGAACTGGCCTATAGGTTTGGACTTGCAATGGGAAAAGAATTGCGGGCGGTAGGAATTAATATGGATTACGCTCCGGTTCTTGATGTCCACTCCAATCCTGCAAATCCTATCATTGGGCAGAGAGCCCTGGATACGGACCCCACGAAGGTTGCCCGTTTAGGAGCTGAGTTGATCCGCGGGTTTTATGATGCCGGAGTCATTCCTGTGGGAAAACATTTTCCCGGGCACGGGGATACATCGCAAGATTCGCATCTTGCTCTGCCGCAAGTAGAGCGGACACGAGAGTCACTGGAACAAATCGAACTGGTCCCCTTCATCCGCGCCATCCAGCAAGGTCTTCAGGTCATCATGACGGCGCATGTTGTCTACCCGGCTTGGGATGCCAGGCAACCCGCCACCTTTTCGTACTCCATTTTGAACGATGTGCTGAGAAACTCCCTACAGTTTGAAGGAATCATTATTTCTGATGACCTGGAGATGCAGGCCATCGATCAAAAGCTGGAGTCTATCCCTGAATTGGGAACCCGGGCCGGGGTCGATGTGTTTCTCATCTGTCACGATCTGGAAAAAGTAAGTGCACTTCAAAACGCTATGATCGAGGATGTGGAAGCGGGAAAAATCTCCCGCACTACCATCGAGCAATCCCTCGCCCGAATCTTCAAGGTAAAAGAAAAACTGAATACCGATGATAATCCCAACTTTGAAAATATACTTGAGGAAAATCAGAGTCTCGCCCAGGAAATGCGGGCGTTTCTGCAAGAATAGAACAAAAAATGGACAACGCATCTGCAACAAACAATACCTTTGTCAAACGATGGGGCCGGGTTTCCCTGATCTATATTGCACTGCTAGCCTATTTCTGGTCCTTTTGCGAATATGGATTGAATATTTGGGACGAAGGGGGATATGCCAATGGGACCTTAAGAACACTTAATGGGGAGAAGGCTCTTGTAGACTTCAATCCCAATGGCTACCTCCCAGGTCGTTACTGGTATGGAATGCTGTTTTTCAAACTGTTCGGGGTGGAGATTCAAAGCCTGCGCATCGGTGTCCTTCTTTTTACCCCCGCAATGGTAATAATGATTTATTCCATGGGCCGTAAAATCATGCCTGCCGGATTTGCCTTATTGGCGGCTTTGTTCATGCTTTCTGCGCCATCCATGTATTACAACCGGTTCTACACGTTCTTTGTCATTTTGAACCTGTATTGCCTTACGAACGTTGTGGAAAAAAGAAACCTGGCATCCCTTTTCGGACTGGGCGCGGCCATTTTTTTAAGCTCCTTTTTTAAATTTGAAGTCACCCTTTTCTCGATATTGGTCAGCCTGGGCACACTTGCCTTGCTGTTCAACGTAAAACACTGGCGGGTTGATTTTAATTTTTCACCGAAGCAAGCGGCTTCAGCATCACCAAAACCAGGCAAATTTTACTTTCTGCTGGCCGGGGTTGCGGCCATTCTATTTGCGGTCTATCTGGGAAAGGACGGTTACTTCACGAAAGTATTTAAACTGGTTGTGGATGCGCATGAAGTCTGGGGAAACCCGTTCCCGGAAATTCTTCCTTTTTTCGCCCTTCTCGAAAAAGTTGGAGCCCACCAGATGTTTGAAAGGATTTTGTTCTACCTCCCCCCTTTTACCTACGGCGTTGTGACCATCCTTCTTTTTTACCGACTCGTCATAAAAAAAGAAACGTTCCACATTGCCCATCTGATGGTACTTGCCATTTTGCTATTCGGAGCTTGCGCGTTTGGCTTGGTAATATGGCGGGCAGGATTCGACAACCTGCTAAGAACGCTGCCTCCTTTCTATCTTCTCCTATGTTATTTGTTGTATGGAATCCGGGAAAAGATTCTTTCCCAGCAAAAACCCGTTGGGCAAAATGGAATTTTCATGCGGCTACCGCTGAATCTTCTCACCGTTTTCTTGCCCTTCCTGTTTTATTTCGAGATGAACACCCATCACGGTTTTTATGCTGGAAGCATTGGTGCCATGAAGCTGGAAACCACTCGTCTCTCCCTGGAAAAAATGGATGTCTATACAAATCCTGGCGAGGCCAAATGGATCAAGAAGGTCATTGACAAAATAAACCTGCACTCGAAAAAAGGAGATGCCATTCTGGCCCTGCCGCTGAATCCCATTTTTTATTTTCTTTCTGACCGTGTTAACCCGACACCTTATGAATGGATATTGCCAGGCATGCTTGAAGAAAAAAAAGAACGTGCATTAGTAAAGTTATTAAAATATCGGTTACCCAAAATAGTGATTTACGTAGATATCGCTATTGATGGGAAGGAAGAAAGAAGGCTCTCCCGTTATGCCCCGCATCTATACAAGTTCCTGGTAGAACATTATTCCTTCCAGGAAATGGTAGGTTTTTTTCAAATCCTTTTACCCAAAAATCCCTCTCTGCCCCTGGATTTCTAAGCCGCTTGCTAATAAACACCCAGGAGTGTGTCGTAATAATCACTATTTTCTTGTAAAAATTTTCAGACAATAAAAGCACGAAAAAAGATTGACGCAGGGAATGTTTTAAGGGAATATAGTAATATAGACTATTGCAAGTTTGAACAACTTACCAATATTTTGTTCCTACATTTTCCCTCTCAAACCTGGTCGGACGCTGAAGATTTGGGGAATCAGGTTCTTTAAGTTTGCCACAGGGACTTTAGAAAAAACTTTTCTAGCCTCCCGTACATAGCATTTTCTGAAACTACTTTTTGGTTATTTTGGGCATTAAAATTAATTAGGGTTAAAGTTAGCTATGATAATAATAATTGGTGTACCATAAAATGCAAGAAAAAAAATCAGGAATAGCCAAATTTTTAGGATCACGGCTCCGGCAATGGAGGAAAGCTTTGCCGCTGAAATCTTTCGAACTGGCGAAATTGATCAGAATCTCTCAAGGCTCGTTGTCGGATATTGAGAACAACAAATCTCTGCCCTCGGCTGACACCATCGCAAAACTTTACCAGCACACGGACCTCAATATTATTTGGCTGTTGACAGGTAGAGGGCCTATCAAGAAAACGCAGCACGCTCCAGGTGGCGAAGAGCCTTGCGTCAATGAAGCCATGGAAACTTACGGGGAAGACCCAACATTAAATGAATTGATCCAGAGACTGGTGCGCACCTATTACCGCGGCGACCCAGAGAAAAAAGCGCATTTGGTAGGATTTTTAATTGGTGCCGATCCGGGAGAGTAGCCTTTGCTCCCGCCCTCAAGCTTCTTCCTTCTTCTAAAACCCAATCTCTAGCCGAATATCCGAAACATTCATAAATCGGAATTTTTTGTTCTCCAAAACAGGGTCACAAACCCGATCCTTCATGTACGGTGGGATCAAGCATTTTCATGGTGTATAGAGTGTGGTACAGGCCTTTGTTGTTCATTAAATTTTCATGTTGACCTGTTTCAACAATGCACCCCTTATCCAGGACAATAATCTGATCGGCCTTATGGATCGTGCTCAGGCGATGCGCCACGATAAAAGTCGTACGATGGGCCATTAAGGTTTCCAAACCTTCCTGGATGAGAGATTCGGATCGGTTGTCCAGGGATGAGGTCGCCTCATCCAGAACCAGAATTTTCGGGTCTTTCAAAATGGCTCGGGCAATGGCTATTCTCTGTCTTTCTCCCCCGGAAAGTTTCGTTCCCTTCTCACCAACAATTGTGTCATAACCTTTTTCCATATTCGTGATGAACTCATGCGCATTGGCTTTTTGCGCGGCCTCTTCCAGTTCCGCTTCTGTGGCATCGAGTTTTCCATAAAGAATATTTTCCCTTACCGTTCCGCCGAACAGAAGCGTTTCCTGGGGAACCAGGCCAATCTGGCTGAGAAAACTTTTGCGGTCCAACGTGCGGATATCATGACCATCGAGACGAATAGTCCCGGAATTTGGATCGAAGAAGCGTAGCAGAAGTTTGATAATGGTGGACTTGCCGGCTCCGCTAGGGCCTACCAGAGCAACCGTCTGACCCGGTAGCACATCAAAACTGACATCATGAATCACCCCCGTGTCCTGATAACCGAAAGAAACGTTTTCAAACTGGATACTCCCCGTTATATTTTCAAGCGATACTGGGTTTTCAGGATTTTGGACAATCGGTTCGGTATCAAGAATCTCATAAACTCTTTGGATGGCACCACGTGCTTCCTGAATCTGGGTATATAGTCGGACAAAAGTTCCGATGGGTCCTGCAATGATCAGGGCGTAAAGGAAAAAAGCCGCCAGTTCGCCGGGAGTGGTCGCCCCCTGCATAACCTGATATCCGCCATACCAGATCAACAACGCGGAAACCAGAAAAGTGAGCCCTAAAATAAAGGGACCAAAAAACGCAGATATTTTGAGCTTGTCCACCGCCCTTTCAAAAGCCGTTTCAATTTTTTCCTGAAAACGGTTCCGTTCATAAGGTTCGCGGGTGAAGGACTTCACAATCTTGATGGACGACATGACCTCCTCAAGAACCACCACTGCCTGCGCAACTTGATCCTGAAGCTTTTCCGAAAACACTTTCAACCGCCGCCCAAATACCCGTGCAAAAATCATCAGGGGGGGCAAAATAAGCAAAATAAGCCCGGTTAATTTCCAGTTCAGATACAGAATAATCGCCAGGGCACCAAGCAGTGTGATGCTTTGGCGCAACAAGGCAACAGGAATGGTCACCAACGCATTCTGGATCACTGATATATCGTTACTCATGCGGGATAAAATTTCTCCCACTCGGCGCTCCTGAAAAAAACGCAAAGAAAGAGATTGAATGTGGGAAAAAAATTCGATGCGAAAATCGGTGGTCATCCTGTGTCCCACAAAACCAAAAATATAATTATGCGTAACCGCAAACGCCGCTTGAAGGCCAATGATGATGATTAAATCCCATGCCAAACTATCCAGCATCTCATTGTTTTTTAATACGATCACAGCATTGATCATATTGCGGACGATCAAAGGCAAAACCAGATTGATCAACGATGTCAAAGCCAGGCAAAGAAATGCGAAAATAAGGCTTTTGATATACGGCTTGGCGTATTTCAGGATGTTGTGAAACTCTTTCATAAATAGCGACCGACAAGGAAGTTTTCCACCCTTAAGAATCAGGCAAAACTCCCTGAACCACTTTGTTTTTAAATATTTTTTAGCCCGGTATCATACCTTTAAAGTCGCTCAATTCAAACCTTTATCCAGCCCGCAACCACCCTCTCCCTAAAATGTGAGGGTCTTTCCTGAATTTGTGTAAAAATTTATTAAAGATTTCACTAAAGTCACCGTTAAGAAGAATGCGTGGACTAGGTAAAAAGTTCAAACACAAGAGGGGAATCCAAATAAGTAATTATTTTTCAATTAGTTAATAATAAACCTTTCATGCCACGCAGTAGAGGTAAAGCATCATGGAAATTCAAGCCGTTAACCCAGCGGGAAATCCGACAGCCCCCAAACCACGGTCCTCTTCATCAAGCTCACGGTCCGAAGCGGGTCCGGTTTCTGACCCTAAACCATCAGGAGACACCGTTGATCTGTCATCGCAAGGGCAAGTTTTGGCAAAGACCGGCAAAAGCGGGCAAACATCACTAAATAGCGAACAAAGAAAGTTCTCAGTAACGGATGACAACGATGTGGTCCTTCAGGTCATCGACCCCAAGACCCAGGAAGTGGTTAGATCCGTTCCTTCGGAAGAAGAAATACAGTTGAGAAGCGCTATTCGTGATGGAGTCAACGAAATTACGGAATAAGTTCTTTCTCGAAAATATTAAGCAGGATTTTTTTACTTTAAAGGAGTCGCACCATGGAAGTTTCAAGCCTGGGAAATTTCGCATCTGCTCAAAAACAAACTACCGAAACAAATTCTAACGATGGAAGCAAAAGTGCTCGTTTGGCATCCGCTTCCAGCGAACCTCAAGGCACCACTACGGAGGAAGCTCAGACCAGCCCCATCCCACCTGTCAATCAGACCGCGGAACTGAGTGGTGAAGAGGGCAATGCAGTAGCTTCTGAATCAAGTGCCGGGTCGGCAGTTGACTTATTAGCCTAACTGGCCAGGCGGCCAGTGGCAACTAGCAATAACTTTATCTGCTAGCAAATAGTTGTCTCGGCTTAATGTGTTCTTGCGTATTGGGTCCAGCGAGTTATATCCATTCATTAGCTTTCATGCACCGAATGGGGTATCACGCTGGCGCCTAGCGGAGGGATTTTATGAAACGGTTGGTGATCTCTTCGGGTGTGTGCGTCACGCGTCCTGTTTTGCGATCAAAGCAGGGTTCCACCTTGATCAGTAGAAAACCTGGCCCTTCGGAGTTCAGCATTTTTTCAAACGCCGGCTTGATGTCTTCTTTTTTATCCACTCGCGCCGCTTGTCGATAACCCGAGCTTTTGGCAATTTGTTCAAGAGGAACCGTATTGGAAAGTGTGCGTTGGCTTCCTGTAGACTCATATACTTCATTATCAATCACAACGTGCACCAGGTTTTTAGGTGCCTCTGCGGCAATCATGGCCAGCGTACCCAATGCCATCAAGACGTTGCCATCTCCATCCAGCACAATCACCTTTCGGTCCGGCTTGCATAAAGCCACACCCAATCCGATAGAAGATGCCAGCCCCATGGAACCAATCATATAAAAATTCGCTTCCCGGTCTTTTAAGGTAAACGACTCCCGGCAAATGAATCCATTGGCGTGCACCACGGGTTCGTCTCCCAATAAGGGCAGTAATTCCTGAAATGCCTCAATGCCTTTCATCAAACAAACCTTTCTCAACAAGGAGCGTATAAGGGAGCTTCTCCTCATTAATTTTTCGCATGGCAGTTTCGAGAACCTGGTCGCAATTTTCCGGCTTTAAAACTGAGTAATCCATTCCCGCAGTTTCAAGAAGCTTCTGATTGATGTCTCCCATGATGATATGTTCGGGGGCATCTTTTCCACCCTGGCCCCGCCAGCTCATAATGACCAAAACGGGAATCCGGTAAATCAGGTTCAGCGAGGTGAACGCGTTAAGACAATAACCCAGCCCCGAGTTCTGCATCAGCAGGACAGGCAAGACACCGGCAAGGTAGGCCCCCGCACACAGACCCACCGCTGAATCTTCCCTCACCGATGGAACATATTTGGCTTCCTCAGTTTCTTCCAGACATGAAATCAGGCCCGATAACAGTGAGCAGGGAACTCCGGTGAAAAATTTAAAGTTTTCCCGGATCAACCGGTCAATGAATGTTTGAGATGTAAGAGACGACACGTTGGATTCCTCTACCAGTTTTGGATATTCCGTTCGCCGCCATATTCGCCCTGCAACTTATGGATGAGCTTGATATATTCAACAATGCCTTCTTTACCGGGAAACTCGACTCCAAGATCTTGAGCCGCCTGGCTGGACATCGGTACACCATCTTCCCCCATGACGCCTTCGACTTCGCCAAAAGAATCGATGGTATCCACAATCAGTTGCCCAAGATCCATGTTATGGATATGCCCATCGATCAGATGGTAGGTTTTTCCGGATGCCTCCGCGTTTCCCATGATCTTCTGTATAGCCTGCACCACCGA
>DODH01000236.1 GCA_003545625.1 Nitrospina sp. | reverse complement strand
GTTTAACGTATATGATTATGGCGGGGCTGATGGTTGTGGGTATGATGGCTGTCTGGCTGGGGCCCGAACCCGAGGACCCGGGGGTTCCACCCAAGACATTGGGGGAGGCCATTGGCGGGCCTTTAGTCGAATTCTTTTCCCGTGATGGTGCCTGGATGTTGTTGGCCCTGATTGTTCTCTATAAGCTGGGAGATGCTTTTGCCGGAAGCCTGACAACGACCTTTCTAATCCGTGGTATCGGCTTTTCTGTAGGTGAAGTGGGGGCGATCAACAAAGGTATGGGGCTGGCGGCAACAATTGTTGGGGCTCTGTTTGGCGGTGCCCTCATGGCTCGTTTGGGACTTTTTCGCTCACTTTTGTTTTTCGGAGTTTTACAGGCTGTCTCAAATCTATCATTTATGGTTTTAGCCTGGGTGGGAAAAAGTTATGCAATGTTAGTTTTCACCATTGGCTTTGAGAATTTGGCGGGAGGGATGGGAACAGCGGCTTTCGTGGCTTTCTTGATGGCGTTGTGCAACCATAATTTTACAGCAACACAATTTGCCCTGTTCTCGGCTTTGGCTTCCCTGGGGCGGGTGTTTGTCGGGCCGGCATCGGGTGTTTTGGTGGATGAGTTTGGTTGGCTTCTGTTTTTCCTGATAACATTTTTAGCTGCAATACCGGGACTACTACTCTTGTGGAAAATGCGCCATAGGCTTCAGGCCCTCGATCGGCCAGCGGCCGATGGCAGATAGCCAAGACTTGTCAGGCCGAGATAACTCGTTATTTGCCAGAAAAAGTTATTCCCATTTACCACCGTCGGTTCGCCGGTAGTTTGTGATGACAGAATTTATTTACCTTCACGGGTTCGCGTCAGGACCGGGTTCCCAAAAAGCCCGTGTGTTCAAAGATCGTTTTGAGGAAGCTAAGCTTCCCCTCACGATTCCGGACCTGCAGCAGGGCGATTTTGAAAATCTGACGCTGACGAACCAGATTTCGCTGGTTCAAAGTATTATTGATGAGAAACCCGGCACACGTTTTGCCTTAATAGGCAGTAGCATGGGTGGCTATGTCGCGGCATTGACTGCAGAAACTCGAAAAGAAATAGACGCATTATATCTGATGGCACCTGGCTTCAATTTCCTCAGCCGGTGGATGGAAAATATGGGCTGGGATAAAAAATTCGCCATTCCAGACTTGATCCGGGTATTTCATTATAGCTACAATAAGGAAGTAACACTGAATACGAATTTGTTTCGTGATGCAATACACTGGGACTCCTTACCGTTGAATCGCAATATCCCAATCCGTGTTGTCCACGGAATCCATGATGAAGCGATAAATATCCAGGAGTCCAGAGACTTCGCCAGGTCGCGCCCCTGGTGCCAGTTAAAAGAATTGGATTCTGACCATGGGCTTTTTTCATGCATTGATTGGATTATCGATGATTGTATGAAATTTTTTTCGGATGGTCGGTTACTAACTTTTTGTAAACCAGGAAAAAAATGAATCACCGAATCCTTTTAGTCGACGATGATAAGGAGCTATTAGCGGCCTTGGAAGTAAAACTCCAAAAAGAAGGCTACCAGATTGATACTGCTCCTGATGGTGAAGTGCCAATGCATAGATCTCGCTTTTGAGGTCTTTTTTGTTTCGGCCGCAGGATTACCCCTCAAATGTGGGGGGCAGAATTTTTCTAACCGGGAGGCTCGTTAATAATGAGTAGACAAATTGAAAATCAGAAAACCACCGGAAAACGATTGAGAGCATGGAGGAAGTCTGTTCCATTAAAGCTGATGCAATTGTCCCGCTTGATTAAAGTTTCACAGGGTTCGCTTTCGGATTTAGAGAATGATAAGTCTTTGCCCTCGGCTACTACGTTGGCAAATTTATCAATCTATACTGATTTAAATATTTATTGGCTATTAACCGGTAAAGGCCCGGTATACAGGGTGCTGGCCCCTGAAATGGAAAAGTCTACAGAACAGTTCCGCCTGTATGAAGACTTTATGTTCATGATGCAGGACAGGAAATTAAAAGGCGTTGTAGAAAAAGTGATTGCGGTTTACAGGGATGGGGATGTCAAGAAAAAAGCCCAGATGCAGGGGTTCCTTTCCGCGTTAAGTTAAATCCAGGGCTAAAGTCCGGGATTCAGCGTTTCTTCAAACATTGCGTTATCTAAAAACGCATCCAGATCGGTGTATTCGTCCATTTCCTGGTCTTCAGTAGCCAAGTCAGTAAATTTTTTAAGCCTGCCGGATTGTATCCGACTCCTCATTTCCTCAATTCTTCTGGTTTCCTGCTCTTCAAGATTTTTCTTTATCATTTGAAACTCTCTGACCTTTTCAAAAACCTGCTCCCGTAAAGCTGTTATCCTTTGGGAATTAATTTCCTCCATGAGTTTTCTCTGTTTTTTTACCAGGAATTCAGCCACGAGTTCCTCAATTGTTCTTTGTTTTTGATAGCCCTTCAGCAGGGCTTCAATGATTTCCTGTTTTTTATAATCCTTGAGGGTTATGCCATGCAGAAAAGCCTGTTTGAGCACCGCTCTTTCAGCACGGGGCCTGCCCCAACGGTATTCATCCTTTTCATCGACTTTAATTGTCATGACCCCATTTTTAACTTTTAGTTTGGAATAGGCACCAATATCTGAATACCCGTGATAATTATAGTTGGCTTTTAATTCGCTTGCGACGAGATCCATGATTTCCGGAGTCATGTTTAATCCGTTCCCCAAATCAAGATAACCATCCAGAAAATAAGGGTCGATGAGGGTATTGCCCGTAACGCGGATTTTTTTAACAAAGGAATTTCCAGCCAGAGAGATCTCCGCTGTTATAAGAAAAAGGGCCGACAAAATAAACGGCAATAAACGGCAATGGGGAGTGCGGTTTGGTTTCATAATTGTTTTTCCAAAAATACTTCGATAGATTTGAAAGAAGGGGTTTTCGATTGAGGATCAAACTGGCGTGGTACCAAAACGTTGCTTTCCGGATAATACATCATGATATTTCCCTGTTTAATGGGATAGGCCTGTAATTTTTGTCCGGTCATAATCCCCGTATCATTTTTGATCGTTATCAGGTCGCCTTCTTTAGATCCGATTCTTTTTATATCTTCTTCGTTTATTAAAACGACATTGCGGGAAGAGACACCACGATATCGGTCGTCCGGTTCATAAACTACGGTGTTGAATTGACCCTCCGAGCGAACCGTCATCAAAATAAAGCTGTTTTCCTTGTTCCTCCTAACGGCAGGAATGGGGCAGACTTTAAAACTGGCTTTGCCGTCAGGGCAGGGGAATTTTGGAGTATGGAGAATTCTTCCATTAATATGGAACTCTTTTCCTGTCCGGTCAATATTCTTCAATTGCTCGAACCCTGGGATGATCGCACCGATGATTTCCCGTATGTTTCCCGTTTCGCTTAAAGATTTCCAGGGCAACGGAGAATCATCCAGAACACGTTGGGCAATTTCCGCGATTATTTTCACCTCACTTCTGGGTCCCGAGTAGCGTTGCAGGCCCCCGTTACTAAGCCTTATAAAGCTGAACATACTTTCCTGTGTGGTGGGTTCCGGTTCTTCGTCCCTGGCTACAACGGGGAGAATGAGGCTGGTTTGGCCCCGCCCGAGAAAATGTCCCTGATTCAAGGTGGTATTGAGAAAAAGACTGAAACCAATTTTGGCAAGGGCTGTCTGGGCGAACCGGGAATCTGGATTGGAGCCATATAAATTACCTCCAAGGTTCCAGGCAAAATCAAATTCTCCATTGTTTGCGGCTTCCACGCACCCCAAAGTGTCGAGTCCCGGTTGCCTAGGCAGGATCACCGGGAATTTAGATTCCAGATTATCCAAAACCGCCTTTTTCAATTGCGGGGTGAAACCTATTGAACCGATTCCCTGTACATTGCTATGTCCTCTCAAGGGCAAGAGCCCGGCATATTTTTTCCCCACCATTCCTCGCATGAGTGCCAGGTTGACGATGGCCTGGACATTATCCACACCAAAAGCATGGTGGGTAATTCCCATAGCCCAGACAAACACGGTATTTTTACTCTTTGAATAAATTCGTGCGGTTTTTTCTATTTCCTCCCGTGATATACCGGAAGTGGACTCTAAAGTTTGCCATGATTCTGCTTTGATATCTTCCTCGACTTCCGCAAAGTTTTGCGTGTGGCTGGCAATAAAGTTTCGGTCCAGACAACTTTTATCCGACAGGAGGGATTTTGCGATGCCTTTAAAAAGTGAAATATCTCCGCCTATATGGGGCTGCAGGTAAAGGCTGGCGATTTCTGAACCGAACAACAGACTCCGTACATCAGAAGGGACACTGAAATTTTCCAAGCCACGTTCCCTCGCTGGGTTGATCACGATCACTTGTCCCCCGCGTCGGCGAACATCCATGAGAATACGCATGAAACGGGGGTGATTGGAGGCGGGATTGGCGCCAATTAAAAAAACCAGATCGGTGTGATCAAGGTCTTCCAGGTCAACGGTGGCGGTACCTGTTCCCAGGCTCTGGTTCAGTCCAACTCCGGAAGCCTGATGGCAGAAAAAGGAACAGTTGTTGACGTTGTTGGTTCCATAAATTCTGGCAAACAGTTGCAGAAGAAAACCTGCTTCATTGGAAGAACGCCCACTGGCATAAAAGAAAGACCTGTATGCTGAAGTTGTTTTGAGTTTGTCGACCACCCGGTTCATGGCTTCTGACCAGGAAATAGGACGGTAGTGGGAATCTCCGGGTTCACAGAGAACGGGCTGGGTCAACCGTCCGCTCAATTCCAAGTCACGAGGAGACCATTTGGAAAGAGTGGAAATATCGAATTGATTGAAAAAATTTTCAGCTATGGCTCCTTGCATATCTGAAGCCTGGGCCATGAAGGACTTGTTGCAAACTGCCGGGAAATTGCCACTCTCATCGCGCATTCCGCCTTTTTGTCCGCCCATTCCCAGTGCACAACTTTTGCAGTTATTTCGGGAGGCCAGCGCTTTGAGCATGGGCCACAAGCCTCCGGCCCGATCCGCCATTTTCAGCGAATAGCGTATGGCACCCCAGCCGCCTGCACTGCGAGGCAATTTAATGCTCATGGTTTCTACTCCTTTGAGAGGGAACGGAGCAAGGTTTGGTTGAGCCGAGATAAGTCGTTGTTACAGCAAAAAGCTATTGCTCGTTGCTACCGGCGCCTAGTGGCCGATGGAATTTTTTGGGACCCAGCCTTTTTGTTCATCGTTGAGACGAACTTCCAGCCATTTTTCATATTTGTCGGTGACGGTAACCAGAGCACCTTCGTGTAGTTGGAATAAAGTGACGGCATCTTCAGCACGCCCGGACTTTATTTCTACTCTTTCGGCCAGAACCACTGCCAGTTTAAAATCGGACTCACTCTTAAGTTTAACTCCGATTGAAAAAAATGAAAGCAAAAGAAAACAAAAAAGAGCGTTACGGATGATTTTCAGGGAAGGAAAATACAGCCACAGGGCCAGACTGACCCAGAAAACGAAATTCAAGCCTATGGCGAGATAAATAAGTTCGTTTAAATTAAAATCGTTGCTCCAGAAAAAAAGAGTGCTTAGAGTTCCGGGTGCTGGGGGCTCTATTTTGTCCTGAGTTTGTTGAATGGCAAATTTCAAATTGGCTTCCAGGTTTTCATCGCGCGGGATCCATTTTTGGGCACGGACATAATTTAAAACGGCAGGCCCGGTTTTTCCCATACGAATATAAGTATTGCCCAGGTTGTAATACAAGTATCCGCTACGTATGCCCTTATCGATTAAAGCTTCATAAGCTTCAGCGGATTGGGCATAACGTTTTTCAGAATACAAATCATTGGCGCGAACGATTTTCTGCAAATATTCAGAGCCCTCTGTGGGGAGACTGATAAAGAGCGTTAGTGCAAAAAATAAAAATACTGAAAAACCGTTTTTCATGACTGTTTCTCCAGTAGCTTGATCAGGTTTTCAGATTCGCGGAGTAGTTCCTTTGTATTGCCACGGGTTGTCGGAGCAAACTGCAGGGTTTCACATCTTTCGAAAAGTTTTCGGGTAACTTCGGCGGATTCATAGTCCGCTTCTTTTAGCCGGGTCTCCACTTCCTCAGCGGTGATGGCTTTTCCTTGCAGGTTCAGCTTGTTGCCGACATATTCCCGCAGAATTTCCGATAGCTCCCGGCCAAACTCTTTGGGGGCGGAAGGGTCGGAATGTTCCGACATTTTTTTTAAGCGCCGGGTTGCATTTTTATAAGCATTTCGGCGGCGATAAAAAGCCACATCGTGTTTCATGCGTCTTTGCTGTTTAATTATAAATGCCGAAATGAAGAAGAGAAGCACGGGAGATCCAAAACGAGTTGCCAGGAATGCCGGTGAATGAGAACGGGTATTTTGAAACTTATCCAGTTCGGTGTAGATGGGAAAAATATCTCTGCCAAGAATTTCAATTTCAGGTGCCTGCGCGTTTTGTTGTCTGGACTGCACCAGATTGAGCTCTTCTTTTGCTGCAGAAGGTTTTATGTTTAGAGAAATGGGTTGGGTTTGAGCGACACGGTATTGGGCTTTTCCTGGGTCAAAAAAGGCCAGTGAAAATTTGGGCAGGGTTCTACTTCCTGCTTCCAGAGGCACCAGGGCAAATTTGAAAACTTTTTCCCCCATAATTTGATTGTTTTGAACGGTTTGATGAAACTCGGGTTTATCCGGATAGATTTTAAAATAGCTTTTTAAATCTGGTTCATCAAAAATGATATCTTGAACATTACCTTTTCCCGAAACGGTCAACGTCAGGGTGGTGGTGTCCCCGACTTCAAGATCGTTTTTTCCAAGTTCTGCGGAAATATTAAATTGTCCGATTATGTTTTCAAATCCTTCGGGTGCTCCATCGGGTAGAGGTAGAACTTCAATGGAAAGGGATTGAGACCGCAGAACCTTATGCTCGGCCTGAGTGCGTTGGCCGAAAAACTGGCTGAAGGGATCCCGGCGGGAACGGTTTTTCATTGGGTGGAAAAGATCCAGCTCAATCATGGCGGAAGGAATTTCATGCAGTCCTTTTTTAAGTGGGAAAAGTGCCAGTGATAACTCCTGCACGTGATACTGAAGTCCATTATTGATTTTAATATAGGTTTTGGGTTCTCCAAGTTCTTCTTTATGAAACCGGGTCTTATCGAAAGGCAGACGTAAATTCAGGTTTTTAGCGTCAACGCGATGAAACAAGCGGAAGGTATAAACCAGTTGTTCTCCAACATAGGCTTTTTTGCTGGATAAGGTGGTAACAACAAATGCGTTTTTGTTTCCGGTTGTTTCCTGGTTTGAAGGTTTTTGTGCTTCATTTTGCACTGCAATCGTTATGGGCTGGGTGGCATAAGTTTTTCCGTTTGCCCGCACCCGTGTGGGACCAATGACAAATGTCCCCGTGTTCATGGGAGTCAGCCGGTAATTGTAGGTGATGGAAACACTGCGTTGGGTATTGATGTACTGGGTGGATGAGGAAGTGCCTGCGGAAACAACTCTAAAATCTGGCAAAGAAGGCAGCTCGGGAGGAGGCGTGTTCTGGGTTCCCTGAATAACGATGGAAAGTTGTAGGACATCTTCCAGGCTCAAACGGTTTTTATCCACCGTTGCCGTGACAGAGATCTCCTGGCCCTGGGCGACAGGGTTTAGCAAGAGAAACAGAAAAAGGCAGAGTGTTGCAACCTTATAAATAGAGACCCCATTAAACTTACATAGTTTCATTTTTACCAGTCATTCCCCTGATATGAAGATTTTGTTTTCCCGGCCTGCATGCGGCTGATGCTTTTTAAATCTTCGGTGAGTCTTTCCAGTATCCGCTCTGCTTCTTTCTCAGATATTTCACTCTCCATTCCGGGCTCTTCAGGCTGTTCGGAGGAATCATTTTTTTCCGCATCGTCATTTTCCGGCGGGGGAGGGGGTTGCTGGTTCTCGGATTGTGGGTCTTCATTTGCTCCCTGTTCTTTTTCATAATCGGAATTGTTGTCTTCGTTTTTCTGCTTGCCCTGATCGGAATCCTGTTCTTCTTTCTTTTTTAATTGCTTGCGGATATATTCCAGATTGAACTTGGCATCCATATCATCCGGGTCGAGGCGCAGGACTTTTTTATAGGCCGACTCGGCTTCTTTCAGTTTTCCAAGTTTTACCAGAGTGTTGCCGGTGTTGTAGATTGCATTTTTCCTGATGTCCGGATTCTTTTTGTCTAAAGAAGACTGGGTGAAAGCTTGAAGCGCTTCAGGAAAACTACCTTCCTTATAGTGAGCATTTCCCTGGTTATAGGGTATGCGTGAATCGTCAGGGCGATCTACGCGCGCTGAAGAGAAACTTTGTCCGGCATCCTTAAATTTCCCTTCATGATACTGGGAGATGCCTTCTTGAATTTTAGAGTCCACCGATTCCGCAAACCCGGTCAAGGGCAGGGATAATATAAGAATAAAGATGGCGGGGGTCATGGCTTGAAGAATGCAAACCCTGATTGTAGAAACTGGGGTGTTCCCGGCCCCAGGGAGCCGGGAACTGTCCAAATTGAAATGATAGGCTTTCAACTTACCTTCTGTCTCCCATCAGCCTCAGAAGCATGAGGAACAGATTGATGAAGTCCAGATACAGGGTTAGAGCTCCACGGATAGCTTCTTTGGTATCTTCATCGGTGCCTTCATTTCCGAGAATATTCATCTCTTTGATCTTTTGCGTATCATAGGCGGTCAGGCCCACAAAGATGAGTACTCCGGCGTAAGTGATGATCGTATGCATCATGCTACTTTGCATGAACATATTCACCACTGAAGCAATGATGATTCCAATAAGTCCCATGAACAAAAAGCTTCCCCAGGAAGTCAGGTCTTTTTTTGTTGTATAACCGTATAGGCTCATTGCACCAAAAGTACCCGCTGTGACCAGGAACGTGGAGGTAATGGATGCGGAGGTATAAACCACAAAAATAAAGGAAAAAGTGATACCGGTCAGGCCCGCATAGAGCATGAAAACACCCGTCGCCTGACTTACGCTCATTTGCATGACTCTTGATGCCAGCCAGAACACCAGCCCGATCTGAACAATTATGAGAACAATCGGCATAAAGGGATTGCCAAAAATGATGCCCATTATCGTTTCATTGTTGGAAACATAAAAGGCCATGAAACCGGTTATTGCCAGTCCGGCG
This sequence comes from Nitrospina sp., assembly GCA_003545625.1. The sequence continues at coordinate 2,090 of DODH01000236.1, read as the reverse complement.
GTCATCCAGTTATAGACACGCACCATGAACCGCTGTTGCTCTGCGGCAACGGAATCTACGCTCATGGTTCTAAGTGAATCTTGCATTATTTCTTCCTTTCGTATTTATTAATACAGAACGTTGCTGGTTACTCTAATGGATAAAACCTTGAAGGTTGTTTGTCAAGGCCACTAGGCGTGGTGTCAGCGTACAATCGCATTATTTAGCGAGCAAAGAGTTTTCTCGGCGCAATGAGTCATTGCCCAGTAGCCCCCCTGCTAAGGGGCTATTGGTATTTTACCAAAATTATCGGTCCGGCAAGCGTTTTTTTTCAGCCAAACAGGTCTCTATGACGAGGCAAATTAATGCGGCAAAAATAAACCATTGGAAACGCTCCTGCCAGATTTTGCGACGCTCGGACTTCAGTTCTTTTTTCTCGATATGTTTTTTGATTTGGCCTTTATAAATGGTTTTTAGATCGATATCCCCGGTGACGGAGCGGACGTAACTACCTCCTGTTGCCAGGGCTATCTTTTGCAATGTAGTCTCATCCAGTTTTGAGAGGATAACTTCTCCGTGCTGATTTTTCCTGAATCCTCCATCGGCAGATGGGTTAGGCAAGGGGGCACCAATTTCTCCACCGATTCCGATCGTATATATTTTTACACCCTGGGTTTTTGCCGCTTTTGCGGCCGCAAGAGCTTTTCCTGTTTGATCTTCCCCATCAGTTATCAAAATCAGGGCTTTGGATTTTTTATCCTGAGTGCGAAACGCTTTAACAGCGGTCTCGATGGCATTGCCGATGGCGGTTCCTTGTACGGGGATCAATTGTGTGTCAATGGCGGAAAGAAATATTCTGGCGGCACTATAATCCAGAGTCAGAGGACACTGGACGAAGGCGGTTCCGGCAAAGGCGACGAGTCCAATTCGATCCCCCTCCAACATATTAAGAAGATCAGAAATTTTTCGTTTGGCCCTCTCAAGTCGGTTGGGTTTAATATCTTCTGCCAGCATGCTGGTGGAAACATCCAGGGCGATGATGACATCGACTCCTCGCTGATGCAGATCTTCCCAATGGTAGCCCCAGCGTGGGCGAGTGACTGCCAGTAAGAGGAACAAGACGGCCAGAAAAACAAAAATGATTTGTTTATGCTGCCTTTTTTTCACTCCAGGGTTCACCAGTCTGGAAAGCAAAGAGGGGCTGCAAAATTTGAGGGTGAGTTGCATTTTCTTTTTCATGCCCCACAACATAAAAATGATCAATGGGATCAGGCCCCACAATAAATGAAAATAAACAGGCTCGCCAAATCGCATAATTTAAGGAATCCTTCTCAAAAGGGAATTGGAAAGACCGATTTCCAGTAAAAGAAACAGGAGTCCCGGTACCAGAAAATAAGAGAAAAGTTCCTTGTATTCCGAGTGGTCGATCACTTTGACTTCCGACTTTTCCATTACATCTATCTGATCGTAAATATTTTTCAAAGATTCCAGGTCGGTGGCGCGGAAATATTCGCCGCCGGTGACTTGGGATATTTTCTTAAGCGTAGTTTCATCGATATCTACTTGCTGATAGACGTAGCGTTGGCCAAAAATGGAGTTGACCAGAAAAGGTGCCTTGCCTTTGGTGCCCACACCAATAGTATAGATTTTTATGCCGAAGGTTTTGGCTGTCTGGGCCGCCTGAAGGGGGGGCAGGGACCCGGCATTGTTCCTGCCATCGGTCAGCAGAATGATGATTTTGGACTTTGATTGCAGATCCTTGAGTCGTTTTACTGCGATACCTATTGCCGAACCGATGGCTGTGGAGTCTCCGGCCATGCCAATTTCCAGCTTGCTAAGAAATGATTGCAGGATGCCCTGATCGAGAGTCAATGGACATTGGGTGTAGGCCTGTTCCCCGAATACCACCATGCCAATTCGGTCATTGGGACGATTGTCGATGAATTTGGAGACCACTCCTTTTACTACAGCGAGTCGAGTGATGCGTTTTTCATCTTCAATAAAGTCCAGTGCCCGCATGCTTCCCGAGGTGTCCAATGCCAGCATGATGTCGACCCCGATAGAAAGAATTTCCGTGCTCTTGTGTCCTTCCTGCGGGCGGGCCAGAGCGA
>DODH01000224.1 GCA_003545625.1 Nitrospina sp. | reverse complement strand
GCCGGATTTGCCGAAACGGTTCATTACAGTTTTATTGAACGCGCATATGCGGAAGAATTCAAAACCGCTTTTGCTTCAGAGCAGGTGATCGCATTGAAAAATCCTTTGAGTTCTGACTACGATACGATGCGCACCAGCCTGCTTCCCGGCCTGTTGAAGACGGCAGGACTCAATTTGAGCAAGGGGCAAAAACCGCTCAAACTTTTTGAGGTAGGAAGTGTTTATTCTTCCGATTCTACCGGATTACGTACAGAAAAAGCGGTGCTTTCAGCTATCGTGCTGGGGCCGTATGAACCCACCCCTTGGAAACCTAGAGGCGGGGAGTATGATTTCTATGATCTCAAAGGAACGCTGGAAACGCTGATCACGCACTTGCATTTAAAGCTGGAAATTTTTCCGGATAGCAAGCCGTTTCTACTGCCGGGAAAATCGGTGCGGGTCCAGATAGATGATAGGGAGTTGGGTTATATGGGCCAAATGGCACCGGAACAGAATTTGGTTGCAGAACTGAATGTTTATGCCCTGGAGCTCGATTTGGGAGCCCTGGAAAAGTCTTCCTCTCTCCGGTTTCAGCCGATCCCCAAATTCCCTGAGACATACCGCGATATTTCTATTCTGGTGGACCGGTCGGTGACTTCGCAAAAGGCCGCGGACTTGATCCTTAAAACCGGGTGTCCCTTGATTCAAAAGGTTGACCTGTATGACCATTTTGAGGGGAAGAAAATTCAGGCCGATAAAAAAAGCCTTACTTTTGCCTTGTCTTTTCAATCCGCCGAGAGGACGCTCTCCGATAATGAGGTCAACCCGTTATTTGAAAAGATTGTTCAAACCTTAAAGAGTGAACTGGGTGCTTCTTTGAGGGAATAAGGGGTTATTGACACCCCAATACCCCGGTGCTACGATTCTGCCATGCCTAAACCGGATATTCATCAACTGGAAGAGCGTGTGTTGGCCTTGATGGGGGAGTTCCGCCGTCTTAAGGAGAAAAACCAAGGGCTGTCCCGCCAGGTTGATCAACTGAGTCGTGAAAAAAAGGCCTTGGCAAAAGAAAAAACCTTAAATCAGGGCAAACAGGAGCGTTTTTCCCAGGTGGAGACCGTGAACCGAAAAAATGAAAAGGACCGGAAAGCCATGCGGACGAAGGTTCAGTCTCTTTTAAAAAATCTGGAAAAATTTGACCTGGCGTAATTAAAATGGCGAACAGTAAAAAAATTCAGATTTATGGAAAAACCTATAGCTTGAAAAGCTCTTCGTCAGAAGTGGATGCGGAAGAGGTAGCGGCCTATGTGGATTCGCGGATGAAAGAGCTGGCCAATGTGCGCGGTAAAACCTCCACTTTGGACCTGGCCATCCTTGCGGCACTCAATATTGCGCAGGAATTAATGGAGTTGAAAAACCAGGCCGGGGCGAAAGAAGAAGCCGAAGGAGAGAAGCTTCGGCAATTGGTTGAGGCTCTCGATAAGGAGCTTCAAGATATTGAAAAATAAGAGCTTTTCTGCTTTAGATAGGCCTTGAGAGACCGGGGTCTTTATGTTAGGATGTGGTGGAATTTGAAGTGGTGTCTCCCTGTTGTGTTCGAGTAAGAATTTAATTTCTTGAGCCAACAGTTTGTGAACGGGGTTGATGGATCGGCTGTGGTGTGCATGCCCTCTTTGGGAGGGAAGCCTAAAACAGTTCACGGATACCCCACCTGTCCTTGACAGGTTCAAAAAATAGTTTTTGCACGGCATTTACGGGGGGACTTCTTGAGTGTTTAAGAGCTTTAGAGGGTTGGACTCCAGCCTGACCGAGCCTGAATATATATCCGGTTCTGGAAAAATTTGAACCGGACCAATTGGGAGTGAATTATGATCGAAGCGGGAAAACCTGTTTCGTTTTCAGATATATTTACGCAAGGTTTGTTCTGCCCTTCTTATAGGCAGTGTATTCTGCCTTGCCCAACCTCCCCTTTGCCGTTCCGGTCGGTTTCGCCTTGGTTTCCCCCTAAAAGCCTGCATGAATAGAGTATTTTGTGGTGCTGGTGCCTGACGAGCGGGCAATTTCCTGACAACAATCCTAGGGGAACACAGTTGGTATCTCCATGAAAATGGATAAATTTGCAGTTCGTCAGGATATGAAGTTGCGGCGGGATGCTATGAGCCTGGATGAGGTTTTAAACTCGAGCCGGGTTATAGAAGGCAGGCTGTTTGCCTGTAAGGAGCTTTCCGTTTGTCGGGATGTGATGTTTTACCTCTCGTTCGGCAATGAAGTACGTACTGATGAAATGATTAAGCGTTCCCTCGAAAACCATCAACGTGTTTATGTCCCGCGATTGGTAAAGAGGGAAAGGCGGCTGGAAGTGTGTGAACTTGCAGATATGGATCAGGAGTTTGAGTTGGGCTCTTACGACATTCGTGAGCCTTCCGGGCTAAACATCAGGGTGGTGCCTCCGACAAAAATTGATGCCGTTATCGCGCCAGGGTTGGCGTTTGATTATTCCGGTAGGCGAGTCGGTTTTGGCGGAGGTTATTTTGATTGGTTTTTAAAACAATTGTCGGAGGGGGCTCTCCGTTTGGCAGTGGCTTACGGGTTTCAAGTTGTGGACTCGGTTCCCCAGGACCCATGGGATGAGAGGGTTCAAAAGATTTTTACTGAAAACGA
>DODH01000192.1 GCA_003545625.1 Nitrospina sp. | reverse complement strand
AGAACCTGAACCTCTTTGTCGCCCTCTTCTAGAATCTGCTTGAAAATGGAACGTGCGTCATGCCCAAGACCCAGAACCTGCACTCCCAAACGATACTGAATTCGCGACATTCTTTCCTTATCAGGAACCTTAAGATTATTCAAAATCAGCACACAGGAATAGGAAGGCTCCTCGGCAACACAAATATCATCCGCCCTGGTTTTTTCCCAATCGTTCAAGTCGGGCATGACTCCGGCTAGAGGCAGTTTCCACACATCCGCATTGCCATTATGGTGAGAAGTAAACAAAAAATATTTCTCATCCAAGGGACGAGGTAGGAAGTCATAACTGGAGCTGTCGGTCAGTTGGCGAACCCGGCCCGGTTGCCCGGCATTAAATTCGATACTCCAGATATCGGGATTGTCGTCAATGCCCAACTGCCCGTCATGGTTGGTATCATATTGGTAACGGGTGAAAAGAATGGACTGGCCATCTACCGACCAGCGGGGGAAGACATCTATGAACGGCCCTTCTGTGAGAACCTGGGTGGTTTCCAGGTTATAAACTTTTAAATCGCCCTCGCCTGCCACAAAAGCAAGATATTTCCCATCGGGGGACAGTGACAGGTTCACGCCTCCCGGCTTTAAAAGTTCTGTGCGCTTTCCCCCTTCCAGTTCAATTTTTTCAATAACCGGTTGAGCAGTACTCGATGAGCGAGATGAAAAATATCAAGCTGTTTGGTCCGGCGACCAGACAGGGTCTCTTTCCTCTCCCGGTTTCTGGATAACCGGTTTGGGTCCGCCCTCTGCCATCAGATCGAGAATATAAATATCGCCCCTCGGGTCGCTCCGGTGGGAAACGAAGGCTACCCTTTTTCCATCCGGGCTGATCTCGGGACTGCCGTCCTCTGCACTATGAAAGGTCAGCCGTTGGTCAGGAGGCTGGATACCCGGCCCCAGATTTTTTAACCAGAGGTCCAGGTTTCCCGACTTGTCCGAGACATAAACCATAATCTTCCCGTCCGCTGACACGGTGGGGGCAAAGTCTTCTCCCGGATTGGAAGTAATCTGAATGGGAGCGTTGAGAGCAGGAGAAGCCTGGGCAGGGATATTAAAAAAAGAAATTGCCGGGAACACGATTGCCAGAATCGCCCAGCCGCGAAATTTACCAAGTCGAATCATCAGTCACCCTAGTCATTCCAATTTTACTTGGTATTATAACGCAAAATCGGCAACGGAAATTTAAACGCGATAGAGAAGTTAATGTAGGAACTCAGGCTTCCGCTACATCCATCCATTTGAAATTTTGCACAGGCAAAATAGGATAAACAGTAAAAAGAGGAGTGTTGAAGGGGACAAAAGCTGTTTCGGTTCCAGGGCTCAGAGTCAGGTGGATGTTGACGAAATTGAAACTCATCCCTTCCTGCCAGGGTTGGGAAGTATTTTCAACATAGGCTGGAACCTTATCTGCGGCGTGACTGCGGACCATCAGGCCGGAACCTCCTTGAAGCCCATACTCATAAAGGTCGGGCGCCCCCTGAATGAGGAGCGATACCTGGCTGGAATCAAACCATATTTTAAAATTTGAAACCATCTGCACATAGGGCCCCAGAGTTCCAGTGCGCTCCAGGACTGCACGAGGGTAGGCATATTCCACCGGAACTTCCGGCGTACCGGGATAGGCAGAGGCACGAAACTCTTTTTCCTTGATCCGCGAAACAGACAGGAATAACAGGTTTGGATCATCCAGGGATATATCCAGAATCTCCCCACCTTCATAACTACAGATTTTTCCCATTTCAAATCCAAGGGGAAATGAGTAACCCATTTTTGAATAATAAGCCCGTAGCCCTCCATCCAGCGGATCATCGGGTTTTTTACTGATCTTGATATCGAAGGGCATCATCAGATGGAAGGCGTTGCTACGCGCATTCATAAACGGACCGCATGCCCCCGGATGTTCGCGGTGTACCTTGGGGTTGTCCGGCTCGAATTTTCTCGGTCCACCGCCAAAATGTTGCGCGGTTTTCTCTTCCTTGCCCAAGCCGAACTTGTTCTGATAATAGGCAGAAGCCCGTTTTTGAGCAATGTCGAGAAAATATTCTGGCGCATCACTCTGCACTACCAGCCGTTGTTTTTCCGCGGCACCGGTTTTGGCAGGCCGCATTGCTTCATTATATATATTGAGTTCGGCGGTGGTCTTTTTGATGTCCTGCTCGATCTGCCGGGTCAGTTGCGGATCATTGTAGGTGGTTTTATCGACCAGTTCCCGTGCCCGGTTGAGCATCTCCAACTTCAGGGTGTAGCGTTTCGGCTCTTCGGCCAGAGCCTGGGTAGTGGCCATAATGAGGCTGAACTGTTCCTCTGGCAAAAGGCCGACCGCATCGAAATCCGTTTCCCGGATAAAATCGAGCGCCATGGGACCAAACGCCTCTTCCCGCCTGAGGCCCAGAGTGAGCAGGTAATTGAGATAAGCCCGTGCCTCGTTACTATCCATCGAGTTCTCCACGACAGGGTATAAAAAGGCCTATCTTGCCGGGAAACGCTCCGAACCGCAAGCTCTTTCGTCAGACAAATGCCGAATAAACACCCAGGCTCTGCCACATATGGAATGCGGGTTGCAAAAAGCATCAAAATGCTATAAAACTCCCCATAATTATTGAATTAACATAGGGTTTTTTCTCAACCAAAACCGGAACCATTAGGAAGGCCATGGAATTTGCGATAAATTTTGACGATATGAACTGGGCAGCAATCGTGCCGGAACTCATCATCATGATGACCGCCTTCTTCATTCTTCTGGCTGGACTTAAAAAGGGGATGAATAAGCTTCCCTTTCTATCCGGAGTTTCGCTGGCCGGTATCGGCGTGGCGTTTCTATGCACCCTCTCCCTTTGGGGAGGAGCCCCGACAATCGAAAACGGTGGCAGCCCGGGCATGTTCAGCGGTGCCTTGATCTACGACCGGTTTTCCTTGGCCTTCAACCTGCTATTCCTGCTGATGGCCCTGTTTCCGATTTTTGGTTCCGCCCGTTACCCGCAGGAAAATCACGAAAACAAGGCGGAATACTTCACTCTTCTGCTGATGGCAGTTGCGGGCATGATGTTTCTGGCCAAATCCGGAAACATGATCACCATATTCATGTCGCTGGAACTGTTTTCCATTGCCCTTTATATTCTTTGCGGTTTTTCAGCCAAACACGGAACCGGCAGAGAAGGGCCTCATAGCAACACAGAATTAAGTTGGGAAACCCTGGCCTCGCAGGAGTCGACCGTTAAATACCTGCTGACCGGTGCATTTGCTTCCGCCATTCTGGTTTATGGCATGGCCCTGATTTACGCCGGTAGTGGAACGACCGAAATCCGTCTAATCGGACAACTCCTTCATGAAAATCCCTACACCAAGAACACGCTGGTTTATATCGGGATGGGCCTGATGTTTTGCGGGTTTGCGTTTAAAATTTCCCTAGTGCCTTTTCATTCCTGGACTCCGGATGTCTATCAGGGTGCACCAACCCCTATCACGGGATTCATGTCGGTAGCAACCAAAGCGGCGGCCTTCGCAGTGATCGCCCGCATTTTTTTCACCGCCCTGCCGGAATTAGAAAGTGCATGGATGCCGATTCTTTTCGGCGCATCGGTTCTGACCATGCTGGTGGGAAATATCGCCGCCATTTTTCAGGATGACCTCAAACGGATGCTCGCCTATTCCGGCATCGCACATGCCGGATACCTGTTAATCGGTATTGTCGCCAATACCCAGGAAGGAATGGCAAGCATTTTATTCTACCTGGCGGTTTACCTGTTCATGAACATTGGAGCGTTTGCGGTGGTTTTTATCATGGAGGGGGAAGGGAAGGAAGGCAACTCTATATATCGCTTTAAAGGTTTGGCCAAAAAGAATCCCCTTCTGGCTGCGGCCATGAGCCTGTTCATGGTTTCTCTAGCCGGGTTCCCGCCCACAGCCGGGTTCTTCGGCAAGCTTTTCGTTTTCTATGCCGCGATCAAAGCGGGATACATTCTCATAACCATTTTAGCGGTCATCGCCAGCATCATTTCCGTTTATTTTTATCTCCGTGTAATCGTCATGATGTATTTCCATGAAGATGAAAGCGCTCCGCAACCGGTGATCTATAAAGGCATGGGAGCCATGATCACCATTAGTTGTCTGGTGGTCGTGGGAATAGGGCTGTTCCCCTCTTTCCTGATGGAACTGGCTCGAGGTGCCATTCCTTTTTAGCTTGCCACTCTTCTTCCATCCTTTTATCCTGTGTATAATGCCGGACTCCCGGTTTCATCGTTGCTCTCCAACAAAGCTTTTGAAGACAGACAAACTTTGCGAGGCTCTATGATACTTTTTCGATTCTTCATCCTGCTTTTTTT
>DODH01000194.1 GCA_003545625.1 Nitrospina sp. | reverse complement strand
GTACCGATCAGTGCGGTTGCGAAAACGCATAGCAGGGTGAGTCCAATCAGGGGGACCCTGCGTTTGCCGGTAGTATCTGAAAGGGTTCCAAAAACAGGAACGCTCAAGGCTACTGCCAGCATGGAAAGTGAAAGGGCTGTGCTGTATAAAATATCCTGACCGCCATGGTCCACCGTAACCCACAACGCGAAGTACAGCGAAATCACGTTCATGGAAAAAATGGTGTTGGCGAAATCGTAAAGGCACCAGGAGAAGACTGTGAGCTTTTTTGGGTTCTGGGGCGGGTTCACTGGGAGGATAGCGCAGTGCGGAATCCGTAAATTTCGTTTTTTATATGGGGAAAGTTACGTGCGCGTTTGACAACTTTTATGCCTTCAATGCTGTTGATCCAGGAGCCGCCTCTGAGCACTTTCATTTTCAGTGGTCCCTGAGGCCCTTCCGGATTGATTTCGGGGCTGACGCGATAATAGTTTTTGTCATACCAGTCCAGGCACCATTCCCAGACATTCCCGGCGGTGTTGTATAACCCGAAAGGGCTGACTCCGGAATGGTAATAGTCCACCGGTGCGGTGTAGGGATAGTTGTCATTTTCTCCAAAAATATTGACGAAGAAAAAATTGAAGCCCTTATCGAATTTTCTTCCCCAAGGCCAAAGGCGGCCATCGTTTCCTCTCGCCGCCTTTTCCCATTCCGCTTCCGTAGGCAGTCTTCGTCCTTTCCATTTGGCGTATGCCATAGCATCGTGCCAACTCACTCCGACAACGGGTTGGTCCAGCTCGTTGAACCGGGAATCTTTCCAGAACTTCGGGGATTGGTGTCCGGTGGCCTGCATGAACACTGCATAGTCCTGGTTGCTCACTTCATATTTATCGATAAAATAGCCGGGAGTGAAAATAAAATGCATGGGTTTTTCATCTTCTTTTCCTGAAGAGGTGCCCATTTGGAAATAGCCTTGAGGAATATAGATCATTCCCGGAGGAGGTTGGGCATGCGCGGGAGAGTGAAGAAAAATGACTGTAAAAAAAAGGAGGAATGCAAACTGGCGCCCCAACCAGATATATGTCATGACAAATCAAAAAACCCGATATGAGCGACAAGGTCCCGCTTGGTTTCCGGTGCGAGGTTCCTGGACTCTTCAATATTTTCTATGTTGATCCACTGGTAATGTCCATTCCAGCAATTGAGGGTCAGCACGGTATTGCCGTACCAGTCCATACTACTGTTCAGGAAAATCGGCCCCTGGCATTTCGGGCACTGGCCGTGGATCTCCATATTATTTCTAGATTTGTGCATTCATCTTTCCCAATCGATTGATCAGCAGGTCTTACCTATAAATTAAATTACAAAGAGTCTTGATCTGCAAGTCATTTTTAAAAAATAGTAAAGTTTAGGATGCTCAACCTCATTGAAATGTCAAGGGTTTTCGGTACGGATTTTCAGTGCTTTAGAAAAAAGCCTATTTTTTTTCAGGGGTAATTTGGAAGCCGGTTTTTTTCAAGAGGATTTTTAATTCATCGATGGGGAGTCCAATTATGTTGGAATGTGAGCCAGAATAATCACGGACCATAAAACTGCCCTTGCCTTGAATGGCGTAGGCTCCGGCTTTATCCATGGGTTCGCCGGTTTGGATGTAATTTGATATTTCTTCCTGTGATAAAGATTTGAAGCGGACCTTTGAGGTGACAGCCTTGTCGAGGGTTTTCCCTGGACCGACAACGCAGATGCCAGTCATAACGCGATGTTCCTTGCCACTTAACCGGCGAAGCATTCTTTCTGCATCGGAAACATCCACGGGCTTTTCATATATTTCCTGATGTAGAGCTACGAGAGTGTCGGCACCGATTACCCAGCAGTCGGGATATTTTTTTGCCACACTCTCGGCCTTGGCGCGAGCCAGCAACCGGGCGTTTTCTTCCGGACGCAGTCCATAATCCAGTTTTTCCTCCACCGAACTGGGGACGACTTCAAACTGGTCGGTAATTTGTTTTAATAGCTCCAACCGGCGGGGAGATCGCGATGCCAGAATAAGTTTTGTTGTATTCTCAGTCATAGACCCTGCAACATACCGGAAACAAAAGTCTAGATCAACCCCACTTGGCGTGGCCAGCGTGACGCTGGACTCAAAGGCCAAAAGCTCCTCAAGCCGAGATAACTCTTTGTTCGCCTGATCAAGCTATTGCCAGTTGCCCCTGCGGCTAGCAGTGGTAATTGGGAGGCAAATCCTATATATTACTGTCCTTCACCTAATATGATGGAAGACTCTAACTTAAGGAACTGGCATGGCGGGCGCAACGCATCAAATTCAGATACGGCATATTCTGGTCGAAAATAAGGAAGTGGCGGACTTGCTCAAGGAGACGATCGAAACCATCCCTGCGGAAACAGGCCGGGTTAAAATGCTGATGAAGCTGGCTGGTAAGTACAGTATTTGTTCTGCCTCCAAGGACGATGGAGGCAATCTAGGCTGGCTGGAAGTGGGCTGGAATAAGAGCGATCCCCGGCAACCGCGTGGCGGTTTTAGTAAATTAAACAATGACGATTTGGACGATTTTATGCGTGAGGGGCTTGAAAAAATGACCTTGCACAAAGGAAGAGTGTTTGGTCCCGTTGAGTCCTACGAAGGGTTTCATGTAGGAATCATTTGCCAGGAAGTCAAGCTGGATAGGATTCTTTAGCCGTTATTTCCTCTGCGTCTTCTCCGACAAAATTGTAAGCAAAGCAACCGCTTGTGCACCGGACCATATAGTGTGGGCAGGATCGGCAAGGTTCTTTTGCTTCAGTCTTCTCAAACACCGTGTGCAGGAATTTAGACGCCATCTGGGCCATGGCGATAGAGTTCACCTCTTTAAAATCCGCCACATTCCCCAGTTTCAGGTTGTGAAAGGGAAAACAGTTGAAGCAGTCGCCTTTGGAGTCAATATCCATGGGGCTTCCGTCCGCACATCCAAAATAATA
>DODH01000058.1 GCA_003545625.1 Nitrospina sp. | reverse complement strand
CCCTGCGACCATGCTCAATATCCATCCATTCCGGCTGTCTTTTCCAATATTATTTTTGTCTTCATACATCAGGGCCGAGTGGACCATTACTCCCATACAATAAGAGATCATCAAAAAAAACAGGAGCAGGATAGCGATCATAAATCCTGAGAAGTCTGGGAGTTGATTGCTCATAAAAAAAATCCGGATTGGGCCACGCCCAGGGAAGCGAGGAGTTGGGCCACACCCAGAACCCCACCAACAATTACAGCCAAAGCCAGGATCACTTTCACCATAACTAAAAAAATTTCGCGTTTGGTCTGTTTTTGCTTCCACACGCTGATGACCAGCGTAAGAACAGCGACCAGAATCGCAGTGCCTAAATAATATCGGGGAGACATACGGCTACTTATCCTATTCAGGGAACTTCTTCCACCCGGATAACATTAGTCCAGTTGGGGATATTAACCGGAATTCCCGTAGTGATCACTACCCGGTCCCCCTTTTTCACCAGCCTTTTATTTTTCAGCATAGTGATAAGTTCCTCTATATGCAGTAACAGGTGCCGGTCTTCCTCGACTAAAAAAGGAACGGCTCCACGCACCAGGTGCAGCAGGCGTGCCCTTTGCAAACTAGAGGTGAACGAAAATATCGGAACCATCGGTTTTGGACTTGCCACCATTTTTGCTGTTCCCCCACTGAGGGTAAATATTATCATGGCTTTGGCGTGCAACAACTCCACCATGCGATTTGCGGAATATGTAATGCCTGCGTTGATGCTCGGATCTTCCTTGAAAAACCGGTTCCAGGGCTCGATCATCTTCGATTCCGCCATATAGGCTTCAGTGGTCAACGCCGTTTCGACCATCACCCCTACTGCGTCAGTTGCATGTTTGCCTACCGCCGTTTCTCCCGAAAGCATGATCGCATCGGCGCAATCCATAACCGCACTGGCAACATCCGAAACTTCCGCACGCGTCGGGCGCGGATTTTCAATCATCGATTCCAGCATCTGTGTAGCAACGATCACAGGTTTGGAGTGTTTGGCACCTTCCCGCAAAATTCTCTGCTGAACCACCGGAACCTCTGTCAGGGAAATCTCAATTCCCAAATCTCCTCGGGCAACCATAATGCCATCGGCGGCCTGCACAATTTCTTCCAGGTTTTCCACCGCCTGTTTGCGTTCAATTTTAGCGATGACTTCAACCCCTTTTCCGCCTTCTTTCAGGATCATACCGCGTAGCCGTTGTATATCTTTCGCTGAACCGACAAAAGACAACGCCACCATATCCACCCCCTCCTGGATGCCGAATTTAAGGTCCTTCTTGTCTTTAGCCGTTATCGGGTCCGCACTGAGGCTGGCATCGGGCAGGTTTAATCCTTTATGGTCCGACAATGTTCCCCCCACCAGGATTTCGACCTCCACCCGTTGACCGGAAATATTTTTTACCACACCGCTTAGTTTTCCATCGTCCAGATAAATCCGGTTGCCCACTCCCACTTCTTTATGAAAACGCAAATATTGGACGGGCACCAGAGAAGAATCTCCCATCTTTTTTTCTGTGGTAAAAATAATTCGTTGACCGCGCTTTAAGAGAATGGAACCCTGCTCGAATTTTCCCACACGGATTTTTGGACCCTGAAGATCCAGAAGAATTCCTATGAAAGTGTGGCGCTCCTTTTCTACTTCGCGGATCCAATGAATCCATTTTCGGACGGTTTCATGGTCGCCATGGGAAAGGTTGAGCCTGAATATATTGACTCCCTTCGCAATCAGGTTGCGAATAACCGTTTTACTGCCACTGGCGGGCCCCAGCGTAGCTACAATTTTTGTCAGCCTGATCGCCATAATCGCTCCTTATTTTTCTTTCTGGGAAAGCGAGTAGTCTTGCGGAACTTTCCTGAATGGCATCATCATTAAATTTTTGAAAGACACTTCCTCGCTGGTGCGAAACGCGTTAACCCCGATTATAATCCGGGGTTGCGGTTTCAACGCGTCATGAATATATGTTCCCAAAACCCGATCCCAGATAGACAAGTTAAAACCGAAGTTGGAGTTGGTTTCCTCTTTCTCCACCGAATGATGAATACGATGCATATCCGGCGTTACGATCACATATCTTAACAGACGGTCGAGGCTCTCCGGCAAAGTGATATTGGAATGGGAAAACTGGGACATTCCATTTAGAATCGCCTCGAAGATCAAAACCGTCATCGCGGAAGGACCCAGGGCAAAGACCAGCCCTAGTTTATACAACATGGATACCAGTATCTCTATGGGATGAAACCGCAGTCCGGACGAAACATCCAGATCAAGGTCGGAATGATGCACAACATGAAAACGCCAGAAAAAAGGCACCATATGCATCACTACATGCTGGATATAAATCATCAAGTCCAGGATGACCACGCAAAGCAAGGTTTCCAGACCCTCCGGCCATTGCAGGTAGTTGAACAGCCCCCATCCTCTTTCTCCGGCAAATTGCGCGGCCCCAACTGCCGCCGCTCCAAAAAACAGGCGCACCACAAGAATATCAACACCTGTTAAAGCCAAATTGATTTTTAGCCGGCGAGTTTTGTCATCAACGGTAGGATGGCGCTGAATAACCCTCTCCAACCCCAGCATTAGTAAGAACACGCCTAAAAAAATTGCAAATCGAATTTGATTGGCATCCATAATTATCCCTCATTGGGTCCAGCGTCATCACGCTGGCGCTCTCTTTCTTTTTCCTTTTGGTAGTTTTTTATGCGTGCTTCTGAATTGCGCCGCGCAAGCACAATGCAGGCCTCAGTCATCAGGCCAAGAAACCAGAAAGTGGTGAAAACAATCACCCACATGAAGCCAAGGTTGAACCAGTATTGATTAGGAGTAAAATCCGTAGATATATGGATAAGAGAGCGAATCTTTTCCTGCTCCACAGTTGAAGTCTTGATATAACTCATATAGAAGGGATGCTTGCTTTTAAAGGCAAAAGCGATTTGCTCATTTTGATCCATGCTGATGAACGTCATCACATCCCGGTTTTTTTCTTTAAAAAATACTCTCATCTGGACCACTTCGGGTGAGTCCGGGGGAGAAGACTGGTAATACCAGACCACCATAGCAGTTGTCAGAAACAGAGAAACCCATAGAGAAATCCTGCTGATCAATTTCTCTTTAGCATCTTCAATTTCCTGCAGTATTGGTTTTTCTTCTTCCATGGAGCCTCTTTATCCCTGTTTATTCTGATCAACATACCAGACCCCGAAAACGAATTCCAGTTGCAGATTTATACAGGGGTCTTTAGTATGGGTTCAGCACCACCCGCTTCCCGCCATAAGCTTTTTCCCAGGAATTTTGTATGCAAACCAGAAATACGGTCGGTTATTTTCGCCTGTTGCAGCAGAACCCTTCGTTCCGCAACCTGTGGTACGGCCAAGTGGTATCCGAACTGGGAGACTGGCTGAATAGTATCGCCATTTATGCGCTGATCCTTAAACTCAGCGATTCCGGAATGGCCATGGCCGGTGCCATGATGGCAAAGCTCCTGCCCGTTGTTCTGGTCAGTCCCATAGCCGGGGTGGTTGTGGACCGTGTCAGCCGGAAAACCGTGATGATCGTCAGCGACTTGTTGCGCTGCGTGGTGGTGTTGGCTTTTCTTCTGGTGGAAGACCGGGACACGTTATGGCTGGTTTATGCTCTGGTCATTGTTGAGATTTCGCTGTCAGGTTTTTTTGAACCGGCCAGGAGCGCCATCATTCCCTCCCTCGTTCCGAAAAAAGATCTGATTACCGCCAACGCATTGAGCGGATCAACCTGGTCGGTTATGTTGGCCTTTGGCGCCGCATTGGGCGGAGTGATCGTCTATTTGTTCGGAATAAAAGTTGCCTTTATATTGGACGCGGGCACATTTATCCTTTCGGCCTGGTTTCTTTCAAAAATTCCAAGCCAGAAAAAATCAACGAAAAAAGATCTATCAAAACAAACTGGTTACCAAGAGCTGGTCGATGCCATGCGCTATTTACGGGCCGAACCAATGGTTCTGGTATTGTCATTATTAAAGGCCGGGCTGGCGGTGGCAGGAGGCATCATGACCCTGATTCCCTTGATGGCCAGCCAGTTATTATCCGGTTCTCTTTCATTAGGAATCGGCATTCTCTATTCCGCGCGCGGTTTAGGCGCCGCCTTGGGACCGCTTCTGGTCAAGCGGCTATTCGGGGAAACCGCCTCGGTTTTGCAATGGGCGATTGCTGGCGCATTTTTCCTGAAAGCCTTTTCATATTTATTCATCGCCACCACCCACAATATCTGGACACTTTCCCTGGGCGTCGGATTAGCCACTCTGTTCGGCTCCATCATCTGGGTATTCAGTTCGGCGTTGATCCACCTTTCTGCGCCAGACCATTACTTGGGCCGGGTTTTTAGCTTTGAACTCGCTCTGTTAACCCTGGTTATGGGCTGTAGCAATTGGGGCGTAGGCTATGCCGTGGATGGGTGGGACATGAACATCAACCAGATCGCATTATGGATGGCAGGAGGGGTCGCTATACCGGGGATTTTATGGTCGGGATTCCTGATCTTTCTCCAGAACAGGTTGAAACAGGGGGAATGCAAGGGGTCGGTAAGCCCTGTTGACCCAAGTGGATTCAACCCCAGTCCAAGAGCGGGGGATCGCCGTACTGATATTCAGTCCGAGGCGAAATAATCGGCAACCGACTTTCCAATATCGAAATGGCTGATAATCCGGGCCGGGTCCTCCTGGGTTTCAGCCCACCGGTAGGCTTCTTGAACATCCTCATTTTTCCCCAAAGCATGCAGAACCCCGACCGAGATGAAACAGGTCGCCAAATCGCTGGACTGGGAAAAACGGATCAGCATTTCCAGCATCTTCTGCATGCTTGTTTCATTGAGGCTACGGTATTTCCCGACCAGATTCCGGATATTCTCTTCCCCGTAGGTATTGGTGTAAGAGGCACCAATTGCCGGCTCCTGATACAGATGCAGGATATCTTCTTCCAAGGAGTTGTCCAATTCCATCCCCTCTTTTACGGGGCCGGATCTTTTTTCAGCCAGAATTCTTCGAATTCTTCCTGATAAGCCAATTGGGTCAGGTCTTCCATGCGGTCCAGGAATACCTTACCGTTCAGGTGATCAATTTCATGTTGCAAAACCACCGCCTCGAAACCGGTTGCCCGTTTCTCTACCTTATTTCCTTCCCGGTCATGAGCATTGAGCGTTACCGATGCAGATCTCGCAACCAGTCCGCGGAAATCAATGAGACTCAAACAGCTTTCCCATCCCAGAACCATTTCTTCGCTAAAATCTGACAACACGGGATTGACCAGGGCTTTCACGGGAATGGGAGCCTCCTCAGGGTATCTCTCATTATTCTCAACCTCCAGCACCACGACTTGTATGGAACGATTGACCTGCGGAGCAGCCAGGCCGACTCCCCCCTCTTGACGCATGGTATCAATCATATCATCGATAAAGTTTTGCAGTTCACCTTTCGGATCGGCCAACTCTTTTATATTCACTTGCCTGGCAATCTGTCTTAAAACGGGATTGCCCAATTTAGCGACCTTCAGTACTGCCATTTCCTACCCCAAAGTGTATGTCTTGGATTTCTGTATACTAAATAACATATACAAATAATATATACAGGAAAATACCCTTACAAAATATTTTTAAAAAACCGATTATCTTTTACTCCTAACGGGAATAAAAATAAAGGTCGGGAACTCTTGCAAATTCAAATCATATTTTATCACACTCAGTGCAGAGGGGTCGAATTCGCCCAATCAATAAAGGGTCTAAATGGATACTGATCTTTTTTTGTTTGACATTCGAGATAGGTTTCATAATAATGCACGAGCCTAATAACGCTGATTTGATGAGGAGGGGACAAACCTTGACTAAAGATGAATTAATCAATGCAGTAATCAAAAGTTGTAAAAACGATGGCCTGACCAAGCGATTGACCGGGGACGTGATTGACGCCGCCTTTGATACTATCTCCAAAGCGATCAAGAAAGAAAAACGGTTTGCTTATCCCAGTTTTGGGACCTTTACGGTTAGAAGCCGGAAAGCAAGAAAAGGTCGGAATCCTCAGACAGGCGAGGAAATCAAAATTAAAGCCAGTAAAACGGTTGGCTTTAAACCAGCTCCTACTCTGAAAAGTTCCCTTTAGTTCTTTCGCCAAAAAATTAAACCGCTCACTGGAAGGTGGGCGGTTTTTTTTATTTCCTCTTTCCCTCTGTTTAGAAGCTTCCCACTAAGGAAAAATCAACTTGCCAGAAAAACCCGACTGTTTGAGTTGCTGAAGTATCCAAGTTGCATTATCTGCCTTTTTAAACGCACCCACCACTACACGGAAATGGATTCCAGCCGGC
>DODH01000029.1:6611-13824 GCA_003545625.1 Nitrospina sp. | reverse complement strand
GGGGAGTGGGATAAGATTACCACTTCAATTTGGATGCCCCTGAACTATCACCGGCTGGTGGGCAACGGAACCTTTGGCGGTTATATGGTTTGTATCATCGGTGCGTATATGTACCTGTGGTCAGACAAAAAAGAAGAGCGGGAATATTATGACTGGGTCGGTTATATCGGCAACCTCATCGGCGTTGCTATCATGATTCCCCTGCCGGCAATGGGTTATATTTTCGTCGCCGAAATTTACCAATACGACGCAACCATCGGCATGTATATCATGTCTGACCGGGAATCCATGTTCATGCTGGTGCAAGGGCTTTTAGTAGGAACCATGTTCAGCGTCAGCAACATTTATATGTGGGTCAGTATGAAGCGGATTGAAAATGCCGAGCGGTTTTTCCCAGCTATGAAATTTGGTTTCATATTGATTGTTATTTCCGCCACCATCTGGTTCACTCCCAGACGGTTCTTCGCCACCATGCTTCCTGAACCCGGCATGAATCCAGATATGGTTTTGCCGGATAATCTGGCTTTTCTGGCCCTGATGGTTTCAAAAAATACGGCGGCATTCTGTTTAGTGACCGTTACCTTTATTAACTATATTTTTTATACCATCGCGACCAAAACTGGAAAAGTGCATTATGGCAAGATCAATCCGCTAGGGCCTTACGTTCTTATTTTCCTGGGATTCTCAGATATCTGGCTGATGAGCTGGATGGGTACCATTCGAGAACTGTCGAGGATGAATTGGCATATTTATAAGGTGTTCAAGGATGTAACCCCGGAAAAATTTGCGCCGACCCTGGCTGAGTCGGGCTTCCACGTCACAGTGATTGTTTGGACCTTTTTCGTCCTGATGACAGCCATCATCTGGATTGGAATCAAGTATCCCAAAACCAAACCGAAAGAAACCGGGCCTGTGCAGGCAGCACCGCAAATGGCCGAATAAGTTTTTCAGGAGCAAACGTGTAATGAAAATTGATGTGATCATTATTGGTGTTATTGCCGCGCTAAGTGGTCTGTTCGCCCTTTACACCACTTTTGGGATTGCAGGGGCCATTACCGGGGCGGCAGTGATGCTGATTTATGCCATCCTCTTAAATATCAAACCCAAAAAACTGGAAGAGAAAACCCTTTTCCAGAACATCCGGTTCAAGATTCCTGTAATTATAGTTATAGCAGCAATCCTTTGGGTCTTGGCAGGTAAATTTAATTTCCCCATCTGGTGGCAAATTGAGTTTGTCACTTTCGCTTTAGTGGGTTTCTTCTTCTTTACGCTTCTGGACTGGAAAACACTCAAACAGGAAAAATCGAGTTTTGACTGGATCATACGAATTCTAACAACCTACGCCTTGGCCTCCGCCATCTTCATTGTGGTGACAGCGCAACTGCCCCAGTTTGATCCTGAGATTGAACTCGCCAAACTCAATAGGCCTCCCATTAAACTGGAAGGTTTGGCTGGACCGGAAGTCGTCGCCGCAGGACGCGAAGTGTTCGAAAATAATAAATGTTTCAACTGCCATAAAGTATTCTGGGAAGGCAACTCAGATCGTGGCCCCAATTTAGGTTCCAAACAGATCGGCCTTTACTCCGAGGATTATATTAAAGGTCAAATCCTCAACCCTCGAGAAAATCAAGCTCCGGGTTTTGAGGACCCAAAATCCAAAAAAGCCATGCCGACTTATTATGGAGATGATTTGAGTGAAGATGAGTTGTCTGTTCTCGTGTCTTATTTAAAAACTCTGCGAGACCCGACTCATATGCCTGTGGAAGGCAAATTCCCCAATCAATGGACCTGGTGGGATGATAAAGATGCCATTGCCGAGGGCAAGCTGGTGTTCGAAGGGACCCATCCGCAAACAGAAGGGCTCCTCTGCGCTGTCTGTCACGGCACGGATGGCATCCCCATGATGACCGGGGCTCTTGATTTCAGAAATGAAAATAATCCTGATACCACAAAAATCGAAGGAGATCATACGGACAAGCTTTTAAAAGATTGGCCGGATGCCCTTTGGTATCGCCGGGTTACCCGTGGTGTTCCCGAAACACCCATGGCTGCCTGGGGTATGATTTTCCCGCATCTCTATCTTTGGAAGGCTGAGGCCTATGCCCGGACATTCCATGATCCTCTAGACAAACGCACAGCCATAAGACCTGTGCCGCCCGTCCCCACCAAAGAAGAGATGGAAAAGTGGAAAACGGATGGGCTGTTTCTCGAGCCGTTACTCTAAATAGATTGTTAAAATACAAAAAGCCGATCCCTTTTTCGGGGTCGGCTTTTTTTATGCCTGTTCGACAAATCTATGCAGGGTTTGGTAGAATGCCTGCATTGATACATTTGTGAATCTTTGGAGTTTACAATGAGTAAAATTGATGATTTATTAAAGGATTGCCTTCTAGAAGATGGAACCATCCTTCTTCTTCGTGACAAATACATAGGAATCCGCGGTTGCATGGAGCTTGCCACGAAAGAAGTATTAAAAAGCGTGAAACAGCTTATTGTTCCAGGAAACCAGATTTTGGATGAAGGCTTGGAGGCTCTGGCAGATTCTCCTTATCTGCAAAACCTGGAAGTTCTCAACATCAATCACAATGATATTGGGGACGATGGAGCGGTCGCCCTGGCAAACTCGGAAAATTTACCCAAATTGAAGATAGTCACTATGTTCGGTAACACTGTTGGGGATATAGGAGCTCAGGCGTTTGCTAATTCGTCCCAGAGCAAAAAATACGTCAAACTGGATCTCTTTAAAAACCAGTATACGGACATTGGTTATAAAGCCCTCACCGAATCAGAGAACCTGAAAAACTGTGAGGAACTGGAAGTCTACCGGGATTAGCCACCACTAGGCGCCAGCGTGACGCTGGACCCAGTTTTGTTGGCTAACAAAGTGTTACAAACCTTGCTGTCTGCCTTTGGCGGCTCACCGGCGCCTAGTGGTCATTCCATTGTGTGGTATCGAAAGTCTTAACCTGCAAAGCATGGATGAGTTTTGGGGTGCCCGTCATTTCCTGATCCAGCGCTTTATGGACCAACCTGATTCGGCCCATGACATCGACATTTTTAAACTGTGCTGAAACGACAACGATGGAATAATGGCCTCCTCCTCCGGCGGCTTTGTGGCCACGATGAAGGTGACTCTCGTCAATGATTTCCACATGTTCTGCAGAGAGTTTATCCTTGAGGTTTTGGTTTATGATTTCAACAGTATCCATAATAAAATTAAGGTTTTTTTAGGATTATCAAGTTTCATTCAGGAGGTTTGGAGCGAAGTCCTATATCTGGCAAATCTTTAAACTGATTGAGGTTTTCCTGGAATTTCTGGAAGGCCTTATGCTCCTTTTCGTCCATCAGGTTTGCCCGACAACGCGCACAAACAGGTGTTTTATCAGAGTCATAATTTCCAATTCTGTTTTTGACTCCACATTGGGGGCAAGGTATGATGGCTAAGCTGGGATCAGTCATGGTTTATCTTAACAAATCCGAAGTTAAAAGAGTTCATAAACTTTTTCAATAAAATGTTTATATTTCAACAGATCGGCACCAACCAGAAAATCCCTTTCACCACCAAATTGGCCTTGGTATTCTGGATCATTTTGGGATTGGCCATTTTATCCTTTTTTGCTTTCGGCGTATTTATAATCGCCTTGATGGTTGGTGTGGTTTTATTCGCAACCAAACTGTTTCAAAAAAAGAACGAGCCAAATTCCATTCCCAAACCCCCTCCCGGATTTCAAACCCGGACCAATTCGCGGCATATCAAGAATGATGATGACGTCATAGATATCTAGCCACTAGGCGCCAGCGTGCAATGGCTCTGCTGGCCAACAAAGAGTATCTCGGCTCAATCAAGCCTCTGCTATTTACCCCCCACGCCTAGTGGTGGGCTTTTTATAGATATGAGTGGCCACTCCGTAAAACGCTTCGGCAGTTTCCATTATCGTTTCAGAAAGTGTTGGATGAGGGTGGATAGAGTGTGCCAGATCTTTTGCTTTCAGGCCATTATCTATGGCCAAGACGCCCTCCCCGATCAATTCTCCCGCTCCAACCCCTGATATTCCCATTCCCAGAACTTCCTCTGTATCTGGGTCAAGAATCAGTTTGGTCAAACCATCCGGCCTGCCGAGTGTCTGGGCTCTTCCTGATGCCCCCCAGGGGAATTTGGCTACTTGCACCTTCCTGTTAGTGTTTTTGGCCTCCGTTTCCGTCAAGCCGCACCAAGCCAATTCAGGATCTGTAAAAACCACAGCCGGCACACAACTTGCTTTTTGGTTAGGCCCTTCACCTGCCAGAATTTGGACAACCATTTTTCCTTCGGCGGAAGCTTTATGGGCCAGCATGGTTCCGCCAATCACATCACCAATAGCAAAGATGGATGGTTCAGCCGTTTGATATCGTTCACCCACTTTAATAAATCCCTTATCATCAGTCTCGATCCGGGTGGATTCCAAGCCAAGGTCCATAGAGTTGGGTTTTCGGCCAACAGCCACCAGGACCCGATCATAATCAGCCGATTTGACATCCCCAGACCCATCAAATCGAGTCGTTATCTGATTTCCTTTCAACTCGCAGGAAGTAACCTGGGTCTTTAAATATATGTTCTGAAATTGAGATTTAAGCCTGGGAAGTAAAGAACGAACCAGATCACGGTCCACCCCCGGCAATAAATCACCGGTCATTTCCACCACCGTCACGTGGCTACCCAGCGAAGAATAAACCGTGCCCATTTCCAATCCAATATACCCACCCCCGACAACCAATAACCGTTGCGGAATTTCCTCCAATTCCAGTGCAGTTGTCGATGTCAGAAGTCGATTGTTAATTTTTGAAAATAACGGGGGAGAAATTGGCTGGGAGCCTGTCGCCAGAATACAATGATCGAACCCAATTGGTTCCTTGTCATTAATTGAAAGGTTATTGCCATCAAGAAATCGGGCTCGCCCGTGTACAAAATCAACCCCGCGTTGCTTGCAAAGAGAAATCAGGCCATCAGCCATTTTACTAATAACTCCACGGCTCCATTCACGGATCCGGTTAAGATCAATTTCTGGAGATTGAAATTTTAACCCGAACGCTTCCGCATTACGGGTTTCCTCAATCAACCTGGAAAGATGAAGCAACGATTTGGACGGAATACAGCCTCTGTGAAGACACACACCACCGGGCCTGGAATTTTCATCGATCAGGGTGACCTTCATTCCACGGTCAGCAGCCAAAAAAGCGGCAGTATAACCCCCAGGGCCAGCACCAAGAATAATTACTCTTTTTTTATCCATAGGACCAAATCTCTTATTCATCAGATCAAACCATTCACTGGAATGAATCTAACGGTGCCTTTTTCGGCTCAACTGTTCCCAAACCCGCGGCTCGGCTTTAGCGCAAGCCTTCCCAAACATATAATGAAAAAGCTTTTGCGCATCCTGTTTCCCTACATGTTTTCCAGTAAGCCGGGAAACAACGGACTCTTCAATTTGCAAAAACGGTTGCAATTGTTTACCTGTTTTTTTAACGATCTGAAGATTACTAAGGTCTGAAGCAGGCTTGATGTCAGGAGGCAACTTACTCTGTTTCCGGTTGATATTGTCTTTGCTATCCACCTTATCATCAAGCGGTTTTTTATTTAATTTTTTGTATCCGATAAAATAAGCCAAAGCGAAGCCTGACTCAGAATCAGATAATGATTCAAGATCATTTTTGATCCTTGCGATAAGATTTTTGAGTTCAACCTCTGAATTACACCATTCCCAAACATCGTCATCGCACGGAAGCAATACCCCGAGATCGGCAAGATGCCTTAAAAAAGATCCGACAAGCTCCTCACTTAAATCATTAGAAACGATGAACTCAATTAAAAACTTGCCCCATGCATCCAAGCTCATTTTGCCTGAATAAACATTTTCCATAAATTTATCCCTAGAAAAATTTCATTTTACTCAAACGTTTTTGAAGCATTTTCCTCCACTCATCTGCCAAAGCCGATAGGGAAATTAATTCTTCAATGTGCTCAATATTAGCTCCTCCTTTACGCAAGAGGGCATTCGCCTTTTCAATAGAAAACTCGCTAGGATCTTTATGAATTCTTTTTAGGAGGGAATTGGTTTCTACCAAGCCTGTTTTAAGTACCCTTAAGTAATAACCGCTGAAACCGGTTTTTTTAACATTGCAAGCCATGCTCTGATCGTTAAATATTTTATTCAGTTTATGGCAGGGTTGGCGGGGTTGTGAAACCTGGATTTGAACGGATCCGACCTCAAAAATATCACCAATATTGATATCGGTTTCAGGCATACCCGCCAGGCTCAGGTTTTCGCCGAAAGAACCCGGAACGATATCGCACTGTAGCTGTTCACTCCAATAAGGAAAATGTTCAACGCAGTAGGCGCATACAGCCATATCCTTTCCACCATGAGTTTTTGGGTCGCCAACACCATCTCCGTTAAAACCCAAGAAACCCAGAAATACAGGTTCAGAAACGGGAGTTTTAAAAATCCCTGACTTGTATTTCTTCGAGCTTCCATCGAGGGAGACACGGGCAGGAAGAGCTATATTAATGGAAACAATCGTCAAATTGGAATATCTAAACCTCAGAGCTATTAATGACACGATAACTTAAATTTCAGGGAATATCAAGATGGGGCTTAAGGCATCCAAAGGTATAAAAAATGAGGACTTAAAGAATTTTTATCCAAGCCCAGATTTAAATTTATAAAGTTAAAGGCAGGAGGTTGAGGGTGGAGAGAATAAAGATTAGATTTGTAGTCTCCCTCACGTTGGTAGGTAATTATTTGAAGATCAGGCTTTTCAAGTCTCTGCTTAATCCGCTCCACGGTATCTGACATATAGCCAATACGGTCAATAAGATTGAGTTTCACAGCTTGCTTGGAGTCAAAAATCCGGCCATCGGCAAGAGTTTTTACTTCCTCAAAATTGAGGTCCCGCCTGTTTTTGGCGATGATGGAGACAAACCGGTCATGAAAAGTATCAATGGTTCGCTGAAAAAGCTCTCGTTCTTCATCCGTGAAAGATCGAAACGGCGACATGAAATCCTTTTTATCTCCGGATTTAACAATTTCCCAATCCACACCAATTTTGTCCATCAAATTTTCCAGATTTACCTTGAACGCAATCACACCAATGCTACCAATCAAAGAAGTAGGGTGCGCAATAATTTCATCTCCGGCCAGGGCAATATAATATCCACCGGAGGCCGCGAGATCCA
>DODH01000029.1:0-6225 GCA_003545625.1 Nitrospina sp. | reverse complement strand
TCGCTGGCAGTCACTGTACCACCAGGACTGTTGATCTTAATTAGAAGAGCCTTTATATCTTCATCCTTATCTGCTTTGGCAATAATTTCCCGAATCCCTTCAACCATCCCCAATGCTGTCGTGGCTCCTGTGAAGGTGTGGTCTTTTTGGTTATTAATTATTCCCTGAATATCTACCAGGAGAATTTTCCCGGGACCCTCCCCATCCAGCACGGTTTCTTCTAAAGGTCCCAGAGAAGGACCAAGTTGAATGGTCGCACAGGCTGAACTCAAAAAAACGGCCAGGTGTAAGACCAATATATGTTTGATAAATTCCGGGATTTTCATTATTTCAAAAGATCAGGGCTGAAATCCTAATTTAAAACACCCCAAAAAGGCTCAAGTTTATTCTGCAAGGGTTCAGAGTCCTCCACTGACTTAAAGAGCTTTTCAAGATTGCTACGAATCTTCAAAATGATCTCTTCATTGCGCTTTTCCTTTTCCAACAGAGCCTGTCTGGCTAAATCATGCAGACTAAGAACAATTTCCTTTAAATTTAAACTCAATTTTGCAACACGCATTTTAGTTTCCTTACGCTGATCTACAGAGCGGCCCGACCAGACAGTGCTTTCCACATTTCTAATCTCCTTCGCATACATTTGGATAATTTCATTAAGAGAGACAAAAACTTCTCCATCACAACCTGAATCCTCCAGTTTTTTGAACAAAATGCGCATATCCTGCAAAGGATCTATAATCTGCAAATCAACCAATACGGGCTCATCCACTCCGTATATTTTGCTCAACTCAGAAGGTTGAAATTTTTCAGAGGTCCCAATTTCAGTTTCCAGCTTATGCTTCAATTTTGTCACTTCTGTGTCCACCGAGATTTTAGCCCCAGCAAGCATTTGTGAAACCCTTTTATCAAACTCCTCAACACTCCCTCTTTGTTTGTGGACAGCCCTGTATTTTTTCTTAAAATCCTTCAGGACACCTTCAACCTCAGTATTCCAGCTGGCCCTCAGATTGTTAGCTCTTAAATTTTCCAGAGGGACAAGATATTTCAAGCGGATCTTTTTTTCAATCCCGACAAGTTGCCTTATAAGTGTCCGAATTAACTTTTCGTAGGAAACCTGTTGGGCATCCAAATGTTCTTGAGAATGTTTTTTATCAGCCGTGGTGAATCTTATATTGTTCTTTTTCAAACGCACCGAATTTTCAGCCAGCAGGGTCGTGCATTTATCCCGCTCCATCATATCCAGGGTTTTATCCAGATCGTCCATAATAAAATTTCTAAATTAATGTTATTGAGATAGGTTATCTACACTTTTGGCACAACGACACCCTATACCATAATAGTCCTTGGCGTCACTATCCCCGTAGCGGCTGGAAGAACGGAGGTAAACGGGAAGGCTGTTCCAGGCCCCCCCACGAATAACGTGGTATTTACCTTTTTCTGGCCCTTTGGGGTTTTTGTAGGGCCCTTTCTTATAATAATTTTTATCATACCAATCATAAACCCATTCGGCAACATTGCCCCCAAGATCAAACACTCCCTGCGGAGTTTTGCCCTGGTCAAAACTACCCACTTGAGAGAGCACCGTCCCCCTGTTTATAAAACAACAATTGCCGAAGTTAGCCCGTTGGTCATCGGGAGGCTCGTTGCCCCAGGGATACTTTCGCTTTTCAATACCTTTTGCCGTACGTTCCCATTCAGCTTCCGTGGGCAAGCGCTTCTTGGTCCACTCACAATATTTTTTGCAGCGCTTCCATTGAAGCCCGAATATAGGATTATTCACCATATCAGGCCGCGCTTTGCGGTCATACCAGCCTGTTATCGTTGGATGTTGTTTTGGGTTAGCGGCCAAATATTCCTCAAAATCCTTAAAAGTCACTTCATACTTGTCTATATAAAAGGCATCCAGATAAACATTATGCCGGGGATGCTCATTGGTTTTCCCTTCCTCATCGGGGCTTCCCATCTCAAAATCGCCTGCAGGAAAATAGGCCATTTCAGGGTGGGTGGCAGCCTCGGCCCTGGAAAACATTACAGCAACCAAAACCACCAGACCGCAAATGCAATAAAAATATTTCATAATTCTTTTATATAACGCAGGGTTATCCACTTATTATTAGTATAATAATTGAGGGGGATAGCCCGCAAATTTTCCATTCCCATTTACCCAACCTTGTTGTTCATGCATATCTTAAAGCAAGTTGACCGATTTCTGGAAAAAATTGAAGGCCACCTGATTGTCTTGATCCTGAGCCTCATGATTTTGCTTTCATTTAGTCAAATGTTGCTGAGAAACCTTTTCAACATGGGAATTGTATGGGGAGACACTCTGCTTCGTCAATGGGTTCTCTGGGTGGGGTTTTTGGGAGCCTCTATGGCAGTGAGGCATGACAAACATATTTCGATTGAGGTTTTTGCCAATCCATCGTCCCTTTTTTGGAAACGAATGATTAAAGCATTTACAAGATTTTGCGCCGGCATAATCAGTGGTTTCCTGGCATGGGCGGCCTGGTCATTCGTGCTGTTCGAAAAGGATTCGGAATCCATTCTTTTTCTTGATCTTCCCGTCTGGATCTTCCAGACTATTCTGCCCTATAGTTTCATAGTTATCGCTATACGTTTTATTATAAGTGGGGTCGCTTTCGTTAAAGACGACTCCGAGCAACCACAATAATGATCGCCTTCGGCATCATACTGCTGGCCTTGCTGGGGGTCCCCCTGTTTGCAATTATTGGCCTCTCGGCCCTTCTCTCTTTTTACAATGCCGAAATTGATTCGGCAGCAATATTTGTTGAACTATACCGGGTGGCCAGCAATCCGACACTCATCGCCATTCCTCTATTTACCTTTTCCGGATTTATTCTCGCCCATGGCAAAACGCCCCAACGTTTGACACGAATCTCCCAGTCCATATTGCGCGGTGCCCCCGGAGGTATCCCACTGGCAATCCTGATGGCCTGCGCTTTTTTTACAGCCCTGACAGGAGCTTCCGGAGTGACCATCATCGCCCTGGGAGGTTTGTTATATCCCTTGTTGCTAAAAGAAAAATATGGTGAAAACTTTTCTCTGGGATTGATCACTTCATCAGGAAGTCTGGGCCTTTTATTTCCCCCTTCCCTGCCACTCATTTTATATGGCCTTGTCGCCCAGGTTAGTGTGGACAAGCTGTTTATTGCCGGCATTTTTCCTGGCCTTCTCATGATTCTGATCGTCTCGGCATTCGCTATCTCTCAAAGCCCCCAGTACCGGAAAAGTATCAACTGGCCTGAAGCCAAATCAGCCTTGATAGAAGCTGTTTGGGAACTGCCCCTCCCCTTTATAGTATTGGGAGGTATTTATGGAGGATTCTTCACCGTTACCGAAGCCGCATCCGTAACTGTGGTCTATGTGATTCTGATTCAGGCCTTCATCTACAAAGATTTGCACATGATCCAGGATTTACCAGGCCTGATGAAAGAAAGCATGGTATTGGTAGGCACCATTCTCATCATTCTGGGAACCGCAATGGGTTTTACCAACTACCTGGTGGATGAACAAATACCCATGACCATACTGGAGACAATGAAACAATATATCCATGATCCTATGACATTTTTGATGGTCTTAAATGTTTTTCTCCTGATTGTGGGTTGTACGATGGATATATTTTCGGCAATCATCGTGGTCGTCCCGCTTATTATCCCAATTGCACAGAGTTTTGATATCAATATGGTGCACCTTGGCATCATTTTCCTGACTAATCTGGAGATTGGTTATTCAACACCTCCAGTTGGGATCAATCTTTTTATTGCCAGCACCCGGTTTAACAAGCCCGTAATAAAACTATACAAAGCGGTTCTGCCATTTTTAGGGTTGCGGTTAATCGGGCTTATTTTAATAACTTATATACCAGGAATCAGCCTCTTCCTGATTGAATGGATTTCAGATTAACAACACCCGGATTCCTATTCTCCGGATTCAGAACCTATGTTATTCTTGCGGCATGAAAAAAAATTATAACCACAACCTGAATAATGAAACGGTTTTTTACACCGTCTTCAAAAACCCAATCGGATTAACGGGTCTTGCTGCGACAAAAAAAGGGCTTATACGAATAGCAAATAAGATTGCCAGTGAAAAAGCTTTTGAAAAACTTTTAGTTGAAAATCTGGGTTGTCAAAAATTTCAAATCAAAAAAGATCCGCAATATTTTGATATCCTCATCAAACAGTTTCAAAGCTACTTCAAAGGCGAACTGAGAGCCTTTAAATTCCCATTGGATTTGCGGCTGGGAACTCCTTTCCAACAAAAAGTATGGAAAGGCCTTCTGACCATCCCCTATGGCGTTACTCGAAGCTATAAATGGCTGGCCCAATCCATAAACAACCCCGATTCAGCCAGAGCCGTAGGCAACGCAAACGGCCAAAATCCACTTTCCATCATCATCCCCTGCCACAGGGTGGTCCGTGAAAACGGCGAACTGGGAGGATATACCGGGGGCATACAGATAAAGCGTTACCTTTTAGGCTTGGAAAAAACAAGTTAATGGCCCTCTATAATACCAGAGCACTAGTAATCAAAAGCATTAACCTTTCTGAATCGGACCGGTTAGTCACTTTCATGACCGAGAACCAAGGTAAAGTTAAATGCGTTGCCAAGGGAGCCAGAAAAGTTAAGAACCGATTCTGGGGAGCCTTGGAACCCATGTCCCTGATTCACCTGATTTATTTTGGCAAGGAACACCAGAGTCTTTTCCGCTTGAATCATTGTGACATCATAGAATCGTTTCAAACAATCCGTGATGACTTTGACAAACTTTATACGGGAGTATATTTTCTGGACCTGATCGACTCAATGATTCTTGAAGGCCACCGGGAAAAGAAAATTTTTGCTCTGCTTTACCAGTCACTGGCCGCATTAAATCAACAAACCGAATTAGAACCACTGCGCCGGCTTTTTGAAATCCGACTGCTGTCGTTATCTGGATATGCACCACAACTTGAACATTGTGTGCTTTGCAAGAGCCTACCGGAAAACGGCATGATAGCTTTCAGTTATGCCCACAATGGAATCCTATGCAATGTCTGCTCCAACAGGGCAAGGATCGACATACAATTCAGCACAGGGACAAGAAACTACATTAAAAAATTACTGGATGTGGAAATAAAAACCTGTGAACGGTTAAAATTCCCCAAATCCCAAACGGATAAAATTGAGAAGGTGACCCATCGCCTGATTCTCTCTCATTTAGGCCGCGAGTTAAAGTCTTACCCCTTTATTAAAAATATGGCAGAATTTTCTTGCTGAAACCCACAGGAAATCCATCATGGAAAAAAAGCCCATTCAAACATCCGAAGCCCCATCAGCAATAGGTCCCTATTCCCAGGCAATCTGCATTGGTGATTTTCTGTATACATCAGGCCAGATTGCTCTGAACCCGAAAAATATGGAGATGATGAACGGTGAAATTGAGGAAGAGACCGAATGGGTTCTTAAAAATATAGAAGCGATTTTAAAGGCAGGTGGCCTGAGCCTGGACCATGTTATCAAAACCACCGTTTATCTGACCGATCTCGGTGAGTTTTCCCGAATGAACCAGGTTTACGAGAAGTTTTTTGAAAAAACCAAACCCGCCCGTGCCTGTGTGCAAGTTGCGGCATTACCTAAAGGTGCAAAAGTAGAAATTGACGCGATTGCCCACCACTAGGCGTGGGGCCAGTGAGCAATAGCTTATTACCGCTGACAGAAATGCTCTCGGCTGAAAGAGCCGTTGCTCATGCTTAAAATAATTCAACCCATACAGGCAAAATTATTGTGGCGAAAAAATCGAGCGGAACAAGAAATTTTTACAGGTTTATGTCCCTGATCGGGGTTGGCGTGATTGGTAGCTTGAGCTATTCATTCATGAACGCCGCACCGGATTT
Source organism: Nitrospina sp. (assembly GCA_003545625.1). The sequence continues at coordinate 328 of DODH01000029.1, read as the reverse complement.
TAGAAAATCAGAATATCATCAGGCAATCACTCCGGCAAAAGACTGCATGGAATGTCATATCCAAGCCATCGAGAAAATTCCCATCATGCCTCACCGTCCTATGGGAACCTGCACATTTTGTCATGACCTCACAGACAAACCGTTTTGATCTAGTTTAGATGCTGAGAATCAGCTTGAATAACGGGACATGGCTATAAAGCGAAAAGAACTCTCGCTGGACGTCAGAAAGTTCAATCTTAAGGTGGGTTCCCGGCTTCAAACCAAATGCCTTGAGTCCAACAACAGGCAGTCCATTGGCAAACACATCCGATGCCAGAACATCATGATA
>DODH01000047.1 GCA_003545625.1 Nitrospina sp. | reverse complement strand
GAGCCTTGCTGGAAAAACCTATAGGCACCCGAGAATTAGATCGCCACTTTGATTTCTTTTACCGCTCTCTACAAGGCGATACGGTGGTTTCCCAACCCTTTCCAGGGGAGATTGATCTCCCGGATGAAGAGGGGAGTTTTCTTTCCAACCGGCCCACCATGTTCGTCTCAACCCCCATCCATAATGACTCCGGAGATGTTGTTGGCGTGCTGGCTTTTCGGCTCCGGCCGGAAAAAGATTTAACCCACATCCTTTCTGTCAGTCGGTTTGGCGATACAGGTGAAACCTATGCCTTCAATGATGAAGGTGTTCTGGTTTCCAATAGCAGGTTTGATCCTCAGCTTGTTTCAATGGGACTTCTCCAACCCGAAGACAATTCAATTTTTAATATCCAGATTCGAGACCCTGGGCGGGACCTGACTATTAAAAAACTGCGTCCGGGAGGAGGATACCTCCCAATGGCCATTAACAGTTATGGCCCATCAGGAGCGTTGGGACGGATCCGGTTATCCTAATAATTTAAAAGGTGAAGAAATTCCTCTGGCAGGACGAATTGTAGCCATCTGCGATGTTTTTGATGCCCTGACAAGCAAAAGATATTATAAGGAGGCTTTCTCCATAGAAAAATCCATGGAGATCATTGAACAAAGTAGTGGAAAAGATTTTGAATCACGCTTGGTTGAGGCCTTCAAAAAGGCACTCCCGGAAATGATCCGCATCGTTAAAGAACTGCCCGATGATGAACCGGCGGATATTCTCAAAGTGTATCGCAAAAACCGTACCAAAAATGCCGCATAAAAATTCACGTCCGCAATCAGGTAAGACCCGGAATAAATTTACGCAAAAATTTAGCTATCAAAACCGCACAGTGGAAAAGCTGGTTTTTGGCCCAGGCTTTTCTATCGAATAATTTTTTGTGGGTATCAAACAGTAATTTCGGGATTTCCAGCTTTTCAGGACAACGGGGCAGACAATCCCCGCACTCGGTACATTTTGAGGCAAAGTTTCCCGGAAACCAGTGGCCCTCGCCCTCAAACATATTGTAGCGGAACCTGCCATAATCCACCATGTCATAGGCTTGAAGCAAATTGCGGAAACGTAACACTTCCGGAATATTGATTTCTTCAGGGCACGGCAAACATTCTGCGCACAAAGTACAAAGGCCGGAAATCTTTGAAAGCGGCGCGTCCATCTTTGTCTGGATCTCATGAATCGCGGGTGAGGCTCTTTTCTCCCCGTTCAAAATAGAAAGGTTCTGGGAAAAATGTTTCGGTTCATGAATCCCCATGCTTAAAGTGGTGATTTCCGGGTGACTCAAACAAAACCGCCCGTTGAACTCGATCGCAGTCAAAGGATGACAGGTTTCTTCAACCTTTTGAGAGGGGTTCCACAACATTCCTCCCTTTTCATTGGGAGAAATGATGAACACTCCGATATCCTTCTCTCCCGCCAATCGGACGGCAGCGAGGTTACGCTGAAAAAAATAATAATAATGCAGATTCACAAAACTGAACAGGTCCGTATTCAGAGCCTGAAGAATGATATCCAGAGAGGCGTGTGTGGAAAAACCAATATGCCGAATGAGCCCTTCCTCGCGTAACCGGTGCAAAACCTCCACGGGTCCTCCCGGCTTAATCGCCGCGTTCAACCTTTCTTCATTATTGATTCCATGCCAGCCATAAAAATCAAGGTAGTCCATCTTTAAGCTGGTCAATTGCTCTTCAACCAGGGTACGGGTTTCCTCTCCGGTCATTGGAGCCCCCTTACTCATCATTTTAAAACTCTCGCGAGGCGCTCTAAGCTCTTTAAGAACCACACCATAAAGGTTTTCGCTTTTCATATACCCATGAGCCGTTTCAAAATGGTTGATCCCCAGCTTCAATGCCTGGCGGGTGATTTCAATGCAATTTCGCACCGACTCTGCGGGAAGATGTGCGCGAGGGGGATTCCACCCGTTTTTAAAACGCATTCCTCCAAGAGTAATGACAGAGATGTTTTCTTCTGTTTTTCCGAAACGACGATATTCCATAATAAATAGGATGGTTTTTGGTTCAATTCGTTTCCCGCCAATAGCCCTAAAGATTTTCAACCAGCCACCCAACCCGCAAGAAAATGATTGAGGCGGCAGAGCATATCATCTATACTATTGAAGAATAACAACTTATGGCTAACAGAAAAAAGCCCGAAGGCTGAAATCCAGCCTGGCAATAATATATCATGACTGCTTTTCGTTTTATTCATTGCTCCGATCTTCATATCGACAGTCCCTTCAAAGGCCTGGCGTCGCAAGTGCCGTCTCTCACTGAACGGCTCCGGGAATCCACCTTCCAGGCATTCCATAAAATCGTGAAATTAGCCTTGGAGGAAAGGGTAGACGCCGTTCTGATCGCCGGAGATATTTTTGATGGCGCAGATCGAAGCCTGCAAGCGCAATTAAAGTTTCGCCGCGGTCTACAGGAGCTCTCCCAGGAAGGCATCCCTTCTTTTATTGTCCATGGTAACCACGATCCTTCTAACAGTTGGTCTCACACGCTGGATTGGCCGGAGGGCACTACTATTTTTCCGGGGAATAAAGTAGAGCGCTTCCCGGTGATGCGAGGGGGCAAGACACTAGCCTGGATTTACGGAATCAGCTATCCCCAGAAAGAGGTGAACGAAAACCTGGCGTTAAAGTTCAATAAAGACCAGACGCAAGGTTTTGCGGTGGGGCTCCTGCATGCGAATGTCGGGCAACAACCTGGACATGATAACTACGCCCCTTGCAGTTTGCAGGATTTGATATCCAGAGATTTTGATTACTGGGCTCTGGGGCACATCCATGAATTCAAAATCCTGCGCGAAGATAACCCGTGCATTGTTTATTCCGGAAACAGTCAAGCCCGGCATCTCAAGGAGACCGGCCCCAAAGGCTGTTGTCTCGTCACCCTCAATTCCGGTGCTCCTGCCAATATTCGGTTCGTGGCCACCGATGTGGTGAGCTATCGTTCCGCCAAAGTGGATGTCAGCGGTAACTCCAGTATTAATGAGGTATTGCTAGCCATTCAGTCCCAGGTAGAAGAGCTTGCTAAAGAATCTTTAACCCACGAGGGCCTGGTTGCCAGGCTGGTTTTGACAGGGCGAACCGCAATCCACAATGAATTGCAGAGTCCCGGCACCGCCAAAGCTCTGGAGGAAGAGACCAATACATTTTTCGAAGGACACTCGCCCTGGGTCCTCGTAGATCTTTCCACTCAAACCTCGGGCACCTATGACATCGACTCCCTGAAGGAAGGCAAGGATTTTGTTGCCGATCTTATAAATCTTTGCGAAGACGACCAAGATAAACAACTGGAAAGAAAAATTCAGGAAACCATGAAACCGGTATTCAAATCCTGGGCGGGAAGAAAATATTTAGATGCCTTTTCCGCCGAAGAAATTCAGGCGGTCACTCTGAAGGCCCGCAACTTGGCGCTGGGTCAATTGGTCAATCGCGAAAACTCATAGGAAACAATCTAACCATGCAATTACGCGAAATTCATATAGACGGTTTCGGCATATTCGCTAACAAGCGGATCAAGGGGCTGGCTCCAGGAATCAATATCATTTATGGGAAAAATGAATTTGGCAAGACCACCCTGCTCGAATTTATCCGGCGGATCCTTTTCGGATTCCCAACCAAAAAGGATAAAACCAACCTCTACCTTCCCGTACAGGGAGGATCACTAGGCGGCAGTTTGAAGGTGGTATTGCAAAACGGCGAGAACCTGGTTATTTCAAGGGTCCCGGGCACGCATGGAGGAACAGTAAGAATTTCTACTCCCGGCGAAGTCCTGCAGGGACAATCTGTTTTAAATCACCTGATGGGAAACGCATCCAAGGATATTTTTAGAAATGTTTATGCGTTCACCATTGATGAATTGCACGATTTTAATACCCTCAACGGGGATGAAGTCAAAAACCACATCTATGGCGCTGGATTGGGCCTCGGCAATGTTTCCCTGAAAGAGATAGAAAAAGAAATAGAAACTTACTGCACGCAGATTTTTCGTCCACGCGGTTCCTCCCAAATGGGAGAACTTTTGGAAAAAATCAAAGTCAACGAGCAAGAAATTCTCCTGATACAGAAAAATCTGCCCCTGTTTGACGAACTCCAGGAAAAGCTGGGTAGAATGCTGAACCAAAAACTCACTGTTCTAAATTCCCTGGAAGACCGGGAATCGGGAAAAAGAACTCTGGAAACCCAGGTCCGCCTTTATGAAGATACTATCCATTTCCTGGAGGCTCAAAATAAACTGGAAACCCTGGCAGACCTTTCCCAGTTCCCTGAAAACGGGTTAAAGACTTTTGAGTCCCTGAAACAGGAAGAGAAAAATCTGGCCCTACGCATTGAGGAAGAGCAGTCTGCCCTGCAAGCCCTGAAAAATAACAGGGATGCCCTGATCGTAAACCATGACCTGCTTAGGCATGAAGAAAGTATTAATCGACTGCAACAGTCCACCCAGTCTGTATCGTCCGCCCTGAAGGATTCGGACAGAGTGCAGAACGAGCGGGAAGACCTGGATTTTCATATTGCTGGAGAAATCAAATCCATTGACCGTGGCTGGAATGAAGAAACCGTGATGGCGTTTGAACTGACTGAATCGGAAAATGCTCTGGTGGACGGTTTCTATGACAGCTTTGAGAGTTTGAGAAAAGACCGGGACTTGTATCAGGATCGTTTGGAGAGCCACCGAAGGCTGGCAGCCGAAAAAATGTCAGAAGGCTGGAACATTCCCAATTGGTTGAAAATGTTTCATTATGGATTGACCGCAATCGGAGTGTTGGGAATGATTCTTGGCGGGTACCTGATGAATATCCCCCTTTTAATGGTCGCCATACTTCTGATGGCCGGAGGGATCTTTCTGTTCAAGATGATCTCCAAAGACAAAAACAGTTTTTCCAAAGAAGACCTGGTCGAAAAAAACCTTGCCTGCCAACGGGAACAAAAGGAAAAGGAATGGAATGACAAATTCGGTGAATGGAGAGAATGGCTGAAGGAACGAAAACTGGATCCCAGCATTGCCCCCATCACCGCGAAAAACATCGCTAAAACCGCCCTACAGGTCAAAGCCACGATCGCTCAGCGGGCCAGGCTCGATGAACGTATCCAGCAAATGGAAACCACCTGCCAGGAAGCCCGGGAACGTATTTGTTCACTGGAGCCCCTGGTCAAAAACGTTTCCTTGAATAATGACCTTCCCGCGAATATCGAAATCATTTGCCAGGCCTTTGATGAGAGCAAAGCCAACCGGGACAGGAGCAACCACCTCGAAAATCAATACCAGGATCAGGCTGGCAAGCTAGCCCGCCTGGAAAATCAACTGGAACACATTTCCAATGACCTGGCACAGTTTATCCGTTCATCGGGAGCCAAGGATTCCCTGGACTTCCTCCACAAACAATCCATTTTGGAAGACCAAAATTTCTTGAAAGAAAAAATCGCGCAGAAACGCGAAATCATTCAATCCAATGTAGGACTTGGTCTGCACTTTGATAAATTTATTAAAGCCATTCAAACCGCTCCACTTGAAGAAATCAAACAAAAGCTGAGCCGGCTTCGGGTCGAATTGGAAGAATT
>DODH01000264.1 GCA_003545625.1 Nitrospina sp. | reverse complement strand
GAGCTTCGTTGGTTACGTGGTAAATTACGCGGAGCTGATGTTTCTTCGGCAAAACTATTCCAGGCCATGCATTCGGAACACCGTCCCATCCACTTCGGAATCTGGTGTCCACATTCCTGACAGACAAAAATAGTAGTGGTTTTAGCCATAATGAGGCAGAGAAGTGTAGGTCAGCAATCGGTCAACCTTTGAAAATGCAGGAGTCTTTTTTGCAACGAAAAAGTTTTTGTGGATCTCTATTTGCTCGACAATTTTCTCTAAGGCAACTCGCGGGCCCTTATTCTATAAGGGTCGCTCATAGCCAAAAGCAATTCCTATAAATATCCTCTTGCCATCAAGCAATTCTATTTCCCACCGGCCCCACTTTTAACCGAATTTAACCGCCCAAGGGTTTTCTTAATGTCATCGTTCCGGGAAATATTGACATTCGCTTTTCGGCGTAAATCGGCGAGTGCTTCCTTGATTTCTTTTTGGTTTTTCATTAAACCTGCCTGAGACTTTTGCAAAGCCCCCTGCTCTTTCTGTATAGTACCCAGTGTCGTGGCAAGTGGATCCAGCTTTGCCTGTTCCTTGGCGATCGTCTTGAGAATTTCAATCAGGCGGGAGAGTTTCTCGTTTGCCAGATCTATTTTTATATTACCGGCTTCCTCTTTTTGTGCCGAATCTTTCAACTGTCCAACCACTGAGTTTTCCAAATCCGTTGAATGAACAGCAAGCTCTGAGGTAAGCTCAATGAGTTTGTTGAACTTTTCATCCGCTAATTTATTGAACTCCCCGGAATGTTCCAGGTTTGCCTTGAGACCGCCAAGCGTTTCACTGGTTGTGGTGTTTTGAGCCTGCAGGTCTTTCAGGCTCTCAGCCAGCTTATTGATTTTTTCATCCGCCCCCTTCAGGCTGGCATGAATGACTCCTTGCTCTTTCTTTAGGGAGTCCAGCAGAGATTTGGTGCCCACCCCTTGTTTCAAGCTCTCCTGAAGAATTTCGATCAGCTTCTGATTCAACTTATAATTTTTAGCGGAGAAGGTCTCCAGGTTTTTCTGGGTTTCCTTGTTTGTGTTCGTCAAGTGCTCCAGAACCATTTGCCGGTTCCTCTGGTTTTCCTTGGCAATAGCAGGAATGACGTCTGTACGAAAAAGGGTGATGGTATCTTCAAAACCTTTTTTTGTCGTAGCGTTCTGCGATTCCAACTGTTGAACAACCCTGCCCAGGGTTTTCTCGTTAGCGGCAGAGAAATCCTGAAAATTGGATTTGCTGGATTGTTCAAAGTTTTCCATATCCTGCGCCAGTCCCTCTTTCAGGTTTGCCTGCTCGGCCCGGAATAGTTGGAGAATCTTGTTTTGCTGGTGAATTTTATCCAAAACCTGGTCTTTAACTTCCGCTTCCAAATCGGCCAGCTTGGCATTGGTTCTACTAATACTACTTAGTGTTTCCTGTTTATTCTGATCAATTGCTCCCAGTAACTGAGGAAGGATTTGTTTAATCTCTTCGATCTGGCGCAACAGGTCCTCCTGTTGTCCTTGCAGATTCTTAATCTGAGTATTTTTTAAATTCTCCAGATGAGTGTTGAATTTTTTTAATTCAAATTCTATTTTTGCCAAATCTTCATCATCCGCACCAAAAAGCTGGGCAAACGTATTGATAGGGAAAAGGAAAATTAAGAATAATAAAAAAGAAAAGGTGCAAATGGATTTTACCTTCATGGGTTCCGCTCTTTCGTTAAAAATCTAGATGTCGAAGTTAATGGTTTCCAAATCCTTTTTACCACAAAAAACAAACCGCGCTGGGGACGAATCCCCAACACGGTTTTATTATATACAATTCCATCCCGAATCGTTAGAAACGGGGGAGAGCTTATTTTGAAACCATGAAATGCGCCCGCCGGTTCTGATGCCAGCAGGTTTCGTTGCTGTCAAAGCAGAAAGGTTTTTCTTCGCCAAAGCTAATGACATGAACCCTTTTGGAATCCACCCCTTGAGACACCAAGTATTTCTTGGTGGATTGGGCGCGGCGCTCACCCAGAGCAATGTTGTAATTGTTGGTGCCTCTCTCATCACAATGGCCCTGCACCTCTATATACAAGGTCGGATTATGTTCGAGATAATTAGCATTTGTCTTAAGAATCGCCCTGGAATTATTGTCCAGATCATACTGATCAAATTCAAAATGAATATCCTTCAAGTCAGACGATGCCTGGAAAGACTGCAATCGGGACTCTTGAATTCCCGAGTCCATAGATCCTGAAGAATCGGGATTCCATTTATCCACTCCGCCTGAAGCAAACGGGTTGGCGTCAAAAGAACCGCTAGAACCATTGCCGATACTTCCGTCTCCGCCGGAAGAAAAACCACCTGAAGAGGGCCCTCGTTCCAGAATGGGTTCTTCACTGAAGAAACCGGAATCTCCAGGTCCGCCTGAACCGGAAAAGTCATTCTCTGAAGAGGCCGCAAGAGAGGCCGCAAGCTCCGTTTCTTCACTGGCGCCTCCTGAAGTTTCGATCTCAGGCGGCATAAGCTTTTTCGAACAAGCCGTTGTTAAGAACACGCAAAATACCGCGGTAATAATTACCTTCCAATTCAAACTTTCCATAATAAGTCCTCGTCTCATGTATTTCCCTCAAAATTTATTAAACTATAGCACCTTCTTCAACCAAGCGGAACTAAGTTTCAGAATTTATTGCTCTTAAAATTTCACCTATATAAATATCATCCTATAATTATACTAAAATTACAACAAAAACAGTGAAATTTTTATAATTTACGTGTAACCCACGATATTCCAAACGTTTTATTTTTAAAGGCAAAGTCGAAAATTTATGGGTATATAAATATGGTAGAGGAACTGGGTTTCAACCACAACCTGTAATTTGTTTTTTTGCGCTGTGGAATAGCTTAGTGCTTGAAATAAGAGGACCATGCGGGACTATGCCCCTTGCCGGAGAAAGTCAACTGCCTTACCTCCTCACTCCCCACTCTCTGGATGAAAATATTGAACCGATCATTTTCCCTCTTCCGGTAAATGATGAATCGACCATCGGGAGACCAACTGGGTTGTTCACAACTTCCAGAGCCCACAGTCATGACCTGGCTCTTGTGTGAGTTTAAATCGTATATTCTGATTTGAAACTTTTTCCCCACTCTCGATGTATAGGCAATTTTGTCTCCATTGGGGGACCAGGCAGGGTTATCGTTGTAAGAAGAACCAAAAGAGATACGAGTCACTTTTGACTGATCGCCTTTAGAGGAGTCCATAATATAAATTTGAGGAGCTCCGGTTCCTGAGCGATCTGAAGTGAAGGCTATTTTTTTTCCATCTGGAGACCATGTCGGGGACGTATCGATATTGAAATGGCGGGTTAAGCGTCCCAGCTGGCGATCTTTATTCAAAATATAAATCTCAGAATTTTGATCCCTGCTTAACACTATCGCAATCTTCTGCATATCCGGAGACCAGGCCGGCGCGGCGTTCAGGCCGGGAAGACGAAGCAGGGTCTGCCGCTTTCCCCCGGTGGCATTGATCATGATCAAATCCGGATTGCGCGCCGCGTACGAGGTATAAATAATCCAATTTCCATCTGGAGACCAAGCCGGGCTGAGGTTGACCGTATGATCATTCGTCAACCGCCTCAGGTTGTATCCGTCAAAATCTATGAGATAAATTTCCTTATTTGCATTTTCCTGATTCAAGAAAGCTATCTGAGTTTCTGCAATGCCGCGTTTTCCCGTCAACTGCATGACCACTTCATCGGCAAACCGGTGAATGACTTTTCGAAGCAGGTCACGCGAAGCTCTATAACGCTTGCCGAGCAAGTACCTTTTATTCACTGCATCATAGAGTCGAAAAGTAAAAACTTGGCCTTTCCCGTTTTTCAACACACTATATTCGGTTTTAATGAGCCACTGGGCTCCTACCTGACGCCAGCTTCTGTAGTCCACCTCAGAGGTTGAGCGTTCCATTTTTTCCAGTTCCTCAAACACCGGCTTTCGCAGGGAGGAAAACCATTCGGAAAGTATCAAGTCCTTTTCCAGAATCTTTTTGGCTTCTTTTCCAATTCCTATAAAATCCGCGACAGAATCTTTTAAAACAAAATCTGTAATCGCCAAGGCAACTTTTTTCTGCGTCTCGCGTTCCAGGTCAATGCGAATTCGAGGCGCCGCAAAACCAGCCTGAGTCTGCAAAAGCAATAGAACCATTAAAGTCAGGGAAAAATAAAAAATGGATTTATTAGTCTTTGGGAACATATTTGAAATATATATTTACATGAAGGTTAGACATCTTTAATTGCTCAGGGAATTCAGGGAAAGGCACCGAATCCAGAACCGCCCGGACAGCCAGCGTGTCCAAGGCCTCCACTCCTGAGCTTTTTTTGATAATAGGCTTGTCTATATTTCCACGGGGGAAAATGTAAAAAGAAATCACCGCTTCCTGATTATGCTCTTCAGCTAATGGTTCCTTCCAGTTTTTATAAATTTTGTCCTGAATCATGCCCACATATAATGATCGAGCATCCGCACCTGGAACTCCTTCTTTTTTCGCGAACACATAAGAGCTCCCAGTCCCCGATTCAGTTCTAGCCGGCGAAGCCTCGGGCAAGGTGCGCAACTTGCTTTGAAAGCTGGAAGAGTCGAGTCGGGCACTGGAAATTTCCACTTTTACCGGTTCTGAATCGACCGACAAAGAATCAAGTTTCTCCAAAATGGAATCGTAGACTTCATCACTTTTTTGCGTGCTTTCGGTAGGCCTGGGTTCTTCTGTTTTTACATCGGGAACAGGCGAAACATCCATTTTGGCCACCTGTTCTAACTCCTTCAATAAATCCCTTTGAGGGGCTTGGGGTTTTTCGGGAAGACTTTCTTTCACTTTAAATTCTTCAAAATCCTCCAGAAGATCTTCATGCAGGGGAACAGGGGCAACCGTCCTTTTATCTTTGATCTTTTTATTTTTTAAGGTCTCCAATTCTCGAAGGGTTTTCTCGGTAATGGGTTTTTGCTTAATCGGTTTGGCAGGTTTAATCTTTGGTTTTTCTAACCGTGCTACCTGGGCCAGTTCTTCAACTACGTTGGGAGTCGCCAGGGCTTTCTTCCCTTCCAGTTTATTCAACGCCTCCAGGACTCCATTGGACTTTGGCGTTTTGAGGGTTGGAACCTTTTTCACTTCAGCAGGCTTGGAAACCGTGGTTTTCTTTGATTTCGCCGATTTCTTTGGCGCTGTTTTTTT
>DODH01000025.1 GCA_003545625.1 Nitrospina sp. | reverse complement strand
TATTAGTTGTCAGTAATGGTAACCTGGGCCTTACCAGCAATCGGTTATTTATAAACTGGGTTTCCAATACATTCAGGTTTTACAGGAAATACTGATGGGAGATTTTAAAAAAATAGGAAAGGGCTTTTTCCTCTCAGTATTCTTTTTGGTTTTTGGGTTTTCGTCTTTTTCCTGGGCCAGTGGATCGGATCTTGATTCCGAGGTGCCTAATTTCATTACTGAAATAGATGATGATGTCATCGCGCAAACCTCAGAAGTTACCATAAAGCTCGAAAAGAGGATTCCCAGAAGCCTTGATAATTCTTCGTCTATTGAAACGGCTCAGGGAATAGTCAAATCCTCTCAGGACCCGGAAGACTACGAAGACATGGAAGATCCTTTTGCTGGCGATACCCAGGATCTGCCCATAATGTCAGACCCTTTTGAAGGTTATAACCGTTGGATGTTCGGGGTCAATGAAACCATATACGACAATGTGCTGGAGCCGGTTGCCAGGGGTTACCGGAATACGGTGCATGAGAACCTTCGCGTTGCGTTGAAAAATGTTTTTTCCAATGCCATGGCTCCTGTCAAATTTGTCAGCAGCTTGATTCAGTTGGATTTTGAAAAATCCGGCCGGGTTCTGGCACGAACCTTGATCAACACGACATTCGGGATAGGCGGGCTGGCGGATGTGGCCGGTGAAGAATATGGTATCAAAGACGTCAACGAAGATTTTGACCAGGCTATGGGGTACTACGGTGTGCCAACGGGACCCTATGTGATTCTGCCGCTTTTTGGACCTTCTACTGCTCGAAACATATTTGGGCGGGCGGCGGACTCTATCATGAGTCCAACCTTTTTATTTGCTCCCGGTTCCGTCAGTGTTGGCCTTGCTGTTGAGGAAAATATCAATGCGGCCTCGTTTATCGTGGAGGACAAAAAGCAGTTAGAAGAAAGCGCTTTGGATGAGTATGAAAGCGTTCGCGATTTTTTTCAGCAGTACCGGCATGGATTGGTAAAAAAGTAGATTTCCTGTAGTTCCCCTCCTTCCTTTTGTTTCCCATCTTTTCTCGTTTATCCCTGCTTCTTTTTCTTGTATCCTGCCTCTTACAGAAGAGCTTTGCATAACCCGTCATTGCGAACAAAGTGAAGCAATCCAGCAAAACTCTGGATCTACCCCTTCGGGGCATGCGTGATATCCTCTTCATCAGCTTTCATGCCCTGAAAGAGTAAAAGCAAATGAGGAGCATAACGCGCTAGACAGTGATATTTCGTCTTAGATTACGTGCCCGGGACGACGGGTAGGGGTGAGATCGTCTTTTCTTCTGTGGGGGTTGGCAGGAAGATCCAGGTCAATATTAGTGACCTCCTTGATCAGTTTGATCACATCCTGCGGTGGGTCAATTTGCTGGTAAACCAAGCGGCTTCCATCCTTCAAAATACGGACTAGAATCGTTGTTTCGTCATCTTCTTTTTGAACCAGGATATTGGCAGTGGTGGAACGGTTCCCGCCAACTTTGGAATCCTTTTCACCGGCGCTTCCTGGACCTCGGCTTTCCCGTGGCGGCCACAAACCCCGCTATGTTTTTCACGGATATATTTAGCCGTATTTCAGGAAAACCTTCCTGATGGAAATTTTTGGTGAAAAGCTCACGCTTGGCCGCATCCAAAGCAAAAAGAGTCGCTTCTTCACAATTGAACAACAACTTCAGATTTTTGGTAAGAGAAAGGAGACTATCCTCATTAAACTGAGAATCTCCCACTTGGTTGGCAAAACTTTCTAACGTACTAATACTTTTTCCCTTAGAGCCTTCCAAAACAGGACCTGTCTTAAGAGTTAATATCCAGCACCCCAACCATCAGGGTGCCCGCTACAGTGCCATCCATGGGAGTTTAGGGGTAATGTATTGATTTTAATCCCTTTTTGAGGATAATGATAAGGTTTTTTAACTTTAATGTGCACCCGCCATGCAAGTAGCATTATCGGGGTAAAAATTTTGCCATAAAAATTTCCATTCTTCATTCCCAATAATACTGATAACTCGCACTTTAGCATCAAGTTTCGGTAACAAATAAATCCCGCGCCCGTTTGCCCTGTTTGTATGTTAAACTGTTGTTTTTAAAACCAATGGATATTTCGGAAGCCACTATGCCATCCGATCCTCTAATCAACCAGCCCTCCATTTATATCCCGCCTACCGAAGAGCAATTGCGCGATAAGCGGAAACGCACGACCATCACCATCCTGGGAGTTTTTATTGCCCTGATCGGCATGACATTACTGGAAAACTATTTCCTCCAGGCACAATCGGCTTCAACGTTTGGGAACAATATTACCGTCCTTGCCGTATTCAATATTATTTTGATCCTGTTATTTTTATTGATCATTCTGATTACGCGAAACCTTGTTAAAGTTTATAACGAGCGAAAAAGTAAAATTATTGGTTCCAAATTTCAGACCAAATTGATTATTGCCTTTCTGATTCTGGCACTAGTTCCTTCCATACTGCTTTTCACGGTAGCCAGCAAGCTGTTCACCGTTAGCATCGGAAACTGGTTTAATTTGCAAATAGAGCAGACCCTGCAATATTCCATGGATATCGCAAGGGATTATTATTCGGGCCTTGAAAAAAGAGCTCTTTCCAAAACTAAAAATATTGAACGCTTTATTAACGACCAGGAGTTGTACATAAAGCTGAACCGGGGTCGACTACGGGCCCTGGCCCAGAAAAAAGTGGTCGAATATGACCTGACCGGAATCCTCATCTATGACAATAATTTGAAACCAATCGTTTCTGAAATTGATTCATCCAAACTTTCTTCGCAAACCCGTTTGAATTATTCCGAATTGATCCAAAAAAGTCTTGATGGAGAAGGAGTAACAGAAATTCAAATGACCCATGGGGGAAGCCTGATGATCGTGGTTGTGCCCCTTACAGAAACACATGAAGGAAAAATTTCGATATGGGGTTATATCCTCACTCTCAACCCTGTTTTGAAAAGCTCGTTAAGAAAAATTGAA
>DODH01000209.1:8957-10556 GCA_003545625.1 Nitrospina sp. | reverse complement strand
CAGTTCCAAGCAAAAATTCTGCACCTGTTTTTCTTGCTTTCGATCCAGAACGGGGGGACTACCTTCACTGCGATCAAACATGATTTTCAGGTATTCGGTTCCTCCCAGTTCTTCCATGGTAAAACCGATGAGAGCAATTTGATCCCCGGATTTTTTAAATCCCTGGGTCATGATCCGATTCTGATCCTCGATCAGGCCCACAACGGCTATAGTTGGGGTTGGGTAAATTGCCTCTCCTTTTGTTTCATTATAAAGGCTGACGTTACCACTGACTACCGGAATATCAAAAAACCTGCAGGCATCGCCCATGCCTTCTACCGCCTGTTGGAATTGCCACATGATTTCGGGTTTTTCCGGATTGCCGAAATTCAGACAATTGCTGAGACCAATTGGTTTCGCGCCGGAGCACACCACATTCCGGCAGGCTTCGGCAACAGCAATGGCCGCGCCCTCATAGGGGTCGAGGTAGCAGTAACGGCTGTTGCAGTCTACCGAAATAGCCACTGCTTTTTGCGTATCCTTTATGCGCAGGACAGCTGCGTCCGAACCGGGCAAAACCAGCGTGTTCAAACGCACCATGTGGTCGTATTGCTCAAAGACCCATTCCTTGCTGGCGATATTGGGGCAGGCCAGAAGTTTTTTCAAAGCCGTGTCTCCGCGTGAAAAGTCGGGAAGTTCGGTCAGGTCTATATGCGCCACTTGATCGAGGTATTCAGGATGTTTTACTTCCCGTTTCAGGTCCAGCGCTCCATCGACAACCGGAAAGACCGGCAGGTTCACCACCTCTTTGCCATCAAACTGGATGCGCACGCAGGATTCCTCGATCACCTCGCCGATGATTGCCCCGTCCAGTCCCCATTTGTCGAGTATGGCAAAGGCCTCATTTTCATGTCCCGGTTCGATCACGAACAACATGCGTTCCTGGGATTCTGAAAGCAGGATCTCGTAGGGGATCATGCCTTCTTCTCTCAGGGGAACTTTCGACAGATCCATAAACACCCCGGTTTTGGCTCGGTGTGCCATTTCAAACGAAGACGAAGTAAGTCCTGCAGCTCCCATATCCTGCACACCCATAACCCAGTCGAACTCAAATAATTCCAGACAAGCTTCGATCAATAGTTTTTCGGTAAACGGGTCGCCCACTTGCACGGTGGGCCGCTTGTCTTCTGTGGTTTCATCAAACTCGGAAGAAGCCAGGAGGCTGGCGCCATGAATCCCATCGCGTCCGGTTTTGGAGCCGACATAAAGAATTTGGTTGCCCACTCCGCCTGCGCCAGCGAGAAAGATGCGGTCTGTTTTGACCAGCCCCAGGCAGAACGCGTTGACCAGAATATTGCCGTTGTAACAGGAATCAAAATAGATTTCCCCGCCCACAGTGGGAACGCCGGTGCAGTTGCCATAACTGGCGATACCATCGACTACACCATTGAGCAGGAAGCGGGTGCGGGGTTCTTCCAAATCTCCGAAGCGTAATGAATTCATCAAGGCAATTGGCCGCGCGCCCATGGTGAAGATGTCCCGCATGATACCGCCCACGCCGGTTGCGGCGCCCTGACGGGGTTCGATAAAGGAGGGATGGTTGTGGCTTTCAATTTTAAA
>DODH01000209.1:0-8649 GCA_003545625.1 Nitrospina sp. | reverse complement strand
TGTGGCTTTCAATTTTAAATACGACAGCAAGGCCGTCCCCAATGTCTATGACTCCCGCGTTTTCTCCTGGGCCTTGCAGGACTTTTGGGCCTTCGACGGGTAGTTTTCTCAAATAAGGCCGGGAGCTTTTATAACTGCAATGTTCGCTCCACATAACAGAAAAAATACCCAACTCCGTCATGTTCGGGGTGCGGTCGATCAGGTCAGTGATGCGTCGGAACTCTTCCACGGTCAAACCGTGTTCCCTGACGATTTCAGGTGTGATCTCGGGGGCAGGTCGAATTTTTTTGGGTTTATCCACAGTGTCAGGAATTTGAAATCAGGGATTGAAAAATAATTTGGCCATCGGTTCTTGACCACAGTGGATCGGCACAACGTTCCGGATGCGGCATCATTCCCATCACATTTTTTTGTTCATTGGCCACCCCTGCCACAGAACCTACAGAGCCGTTGGGGTTGGACTCGACGGAAACATTTCCGCCTGGTTCGCAATAGCGGAAGATGATCTGCCCGTTTTCCTCAAGCTGGCTCAACGAATAGGGATCGATATAATAGCTGCCCTGATGGTGGGCGATGGGTATTTGCAGAACATTTTTTTCACCACAATCCTGGGTGAAGGCAGTGTCCGGATTATCAATGCAGACGAACACATTTTTACAGATAAATTTCCGTGACTGGTTCTGGATCAATACCCCAGGTAGCAGGCCGCATTCCAGTAGAATTTGGAACCCGTTACAAATCCCCAGCACCTTGCCCCCCTTTTTGGCAAAGCGGATGATTGAATTCATTATTGGAGAAAAACGGGCGATGGCTCCGGCCCGAAGGTAATCCCCATAAGAGAAGCCGCCAGGCAGAACCACGAGGTCGAAGGATTCCAGGTCGACTTCTTCTTTATGCCACAGCCAGTGGGTTTCCTGGTTCAGGATATGTTTAAGGATGTGATAACAATCGTGGTCACAATTGGACCCGGGAAATACAACAATGCCGCACTTCATTTTATTCCGGTTCGATTCGTTTTGGAGTGTTATTCAGTGGGAACAATGGTGAAACGGAAGGATTCAATCACCGTATTTGCCAGGAGTTGCTCGCACATTTCCCGGACCCTTATTTCGGCTTC
The DNA here is from genome assembly GCA_003545625.1 of Nitrospina sp. The sequence continues at coordinate 7,532 of DODH01000209.1, read as the reverse complement.
CTCCTCCGATGCAGAATCAAGTTTGATTTCCAAATATTTGCCGATATTCACGTCCAGCACCTCGTCATATCCCAAGTCGTTCAACGCATGGTGGACGGTTTTTCCCTGCGGATCGAGAATCCCCTCCTTGAATGTAACGTGTATTTGGGCAAGCATTTTTTTAACCTTAGCATAGAAATCTATTCAATTCAGAAGGCTTTGTAACAGGAAAAAGCCAAAAGCAAAAGACCAAATTTTGACCGGCCTGAATAATTATGATAAACAAGGAGTTAGGGGTGCCTGATAAAAAACTCCGTGGCAGTGAGTCTGCCCCTTAGGAAATTCCATCCGAAGCGTATTCTTGCTAGAGTTTCTGCTCCGCAATGACGAAATCCAAAATCCATTTGATGCTTTTCCTTTTTTTCTTTTCCGTCTATGCCCTGACTGGGCAGGGGTCCATTCAGTCAGCGGATGGAAAAATCATGTTCCTCCTGACTCAGGCCATGGTCGAAAACCATAGCGTGAGCTTTTCAGAAATAGTTAGCCTAAGCGATACGCCAGGTCCACAATACTCCAAATATGGATTGGGCATGAGCGTTCTGGCTATTCCTTTTTATCTTTTTGGTAAATTATTGTCATTCCTGCTGGGTATTGAGGCTTCCCTAGCCACGCAATTTACCGTCAGCATGATCAATGCCATGCTTACTGCTCTCAGTTGCCTGATGGTCTTTCGAATTGCTACAGAACGATTTGAGTTTACTTTAAGAATCGGTTTGTTTTTAGCTTTGGGTTTTGGGTTGTCCACCATTGCCTGGTATTACTCGGAAGACTTCATGAGCGAACCTGCGACTACTTTTTTCCTGTTGTCGGCGGTTTATTGGGTGACAGGCAAAGACCGGGCAACGCGGGATCTGCTTTGGGCGGGAACCTTTTTGGCACTGGCGGTTTCTTGTCGGCTGGCGGCATTGGTTGTCATACCGGGATTCATATTTTACCAATGGATGGTGTGGGCCGAATCGGCAGAGAAGGATATCAAGCAGTTGGTCATGGACTTGCTCCGTCCCGCGATTCCTGTTGTCGCGGTCCTGATGCTCATCATGATTTATAATTATCTCCGTTTTGGGGGTCCTCTGGAAACGGGATATGAAAAGATTAGTGGCCGGTTTCTGCTTGGCTTTTTTGGTATTCTTTTTTCTCCCGGGAAATCCCTGTTTTTGTTCAACCCATTAACCCTGTTTGGGTGTTTGGCTTTCATGTTTTTTCTGCGTGAACAAAGGAAAACGGCTTTGCTTTTTGGCTGGCTCATTGTTTCGCATCTGGTATTGTTTTCCTTCTGGCACAGTTGGCAGGGAGGCATGAGTTGGGGCCCCCGGTTGATGCTGGTGGTTCTGCCTTATTTGATTTTGCCAATTGGTTTTCTTTTGCGGGAGCATAAACAAGCGGTTAAAATTCCTGTTCTGCTAGCATTGGTGGTGGGGATTTTAATTCAATTGCCATCCGTAACGGTCAATGTTGCTCGCTATTATTATGAAATGAGCCGGGACTTTGGCAGTCTGGGCCATGATCAGATTTTATTTTCGCCGCAGTATTCCCAGTTGCTCGGTCAGTCCAAACAGGTGGCAGTGGTTTTTGAAAATCTGGACGATGAATTGCAGATGGCGCAGATGGTTTCTCTGGCCAAAAAGGGCGAGCGGTTTCTGGGGGCGGATGTCAGCGTGGTGCTGGAAAATGGCCTGGCGGTCAATGCGCCTAATTTCTGGTGGTATTATATGTACTTGTTCGGGTACCCTTTTTACTTCTGGTTGCTCCCACCTGTTGCCTTGGTTGGAGTCATAATGGTCAGCGGCTACAAACTGTACCGGCGAGCCGGTGACCTTTAACGTGAAACATTTTTGACGGAAGAGTTATGGAAAATAAATGGAACGATGCGGATGCCAAAGCGGCTATCGAAAAATATAGCGATGTTGCTGAAGATATTGCGCTTCGTGTTTATACTTCACGATTGATCGGCGCGGACCCCTCGCTGGTTCTTCATGGCGGAGGTAACACATCGGTCAAGTCGCGTACCCGCAATATGGTGAACGAAGAGGTGGACGTGCTTTATGTTAAAGGCAGTGGCTGGGATCTGGACACGCTCGAACCTGCGGGTCTCCCCGGAGTCCTGCTGGACCATCTGCAGAAATTGAGAAGCCTCGACCGATTGAGCGATGAGGAAATGGTTAACGAACAGAGAACGCACCTGCTGGATGCGTCTTCCCCAAATCCATCGGTGGAAACGCTTCTGCACGCGTTCTTGCCGCATAAGTTCATCGACCATTCGCATGCGGATGCCAGTTTGATCATTGCCAACCAGCCGGACGCGGAGAAAATGTGCAAGGAAATTTATGGCGACCGCATCGGTATTGTCTCTTACATCATGCCCGGTTTTGCGCTCGCCAAAGCTTCTGCCGAGGCGTATGAAAAAAACCCGCATGTGGAAGGGCTACTGCTGATCAATCACGGGTTGTTCACTTTTGGCAATACCGCGAAAGAAAGCTACGACCGGCACATTCACGCTGTGACCCTTGCGGAAGAATATATCGGAAAAAAACCGCTTAAACCTCTCACTCCCCTTGCAGGCCCGGCCCTGAAAGCCGGAGAGGAAACCTTGATGAATGCGTTGGCACCCGTGCTTCGCGGACTCTATAGAGAACAGTCCGGTAAGGATTGGGTTCTGCATCACCGTGCTGATACCAAGGACTTTGCTTCCAGCAAGGAGTGCGAGACTTGGTCTCAGGTGGGCACCGCCACTCCCGATCATGTGATTCGTACCAAACAAAAACCTTTGCTCCTGAACCTGCAACAATGGCAGGACACAGACAGGTTACGCGAGGAAGTTTCCCAGGCACTGAATGCTTATTGCGAAAGTTATCACCAGTATTTCGAGAGCAACAATTCGGGGGTAGATAAGATTGAACTGGACCGATTGCCCCGAGTTGTGCTCGTGGCCGGGTTAGGCTTGGTGACAACCGGTAAAACCGTTAAAGAGACTCGAATATCAGCTGATATTTATCAGCATAGTATTGACATCATCCACAAATCCTTTTCGCTGGGCGACTATGTACCGTTAGGTTCCAGCGACCTGTTCGATATGGAATACTGGTCTTTGGAGCAGGCCAAACTGGGTAAGAGCAAAGCTCTACCGCTTCAGGGCAAGGTTGTCTACATCACCGGCGCCGCTTCAGGAATCGGTCTGGCCACCGCCAGGTTGTTTGCCAGGCAGGGGGCTAATCTTTTTCTTGCCGATAGGGACAATTTAAACGAGGTTGCTGATGCAATACGCAAAGAGGCTAAAGTCGGTGTAGCTACCCAGGTTTTGGATGTGACCGATGAATCGGCTGTGCGTCAGTCGTTTGAACAACTGGTGCAGACTTTTGGTGGACTCGACATTCTGATCTCCAATGCCGGTAACGCTGTTCATGGCGCGGTAGGAGAAGTGGATATGAAGACGCTGCGTGCCAGTTTTGAATTGAACTTTTTCGCGCATCAAATATTAGCCTCCGAAGCGCTAAAAAGATTTCTGATACAAAAAACGGCAGGCGTTCTGTTGTTCAACGCATCCAAAGCGGCGTTCAATCCGGGGAAAAATTTTGGTCCCTACGCGCTCCCCAAGGCGGCAGTGGTGGCACTCACCAAACAGTACGCGCTGGACTATGGGTCTTACGGCATCCGTGCCAATGCCATCAATGCCGACCGCATCCGCACCGCCCTGTTCTCCGAGGAAGTGCTGAAAGAAAGAGCCCAGGCGCGCGGACTCACTCCCGATGATTATTTCAAGAACAACCTCCTGCAGACAGAAGTCTATGACACCGATGTGGCGCAAGGGTTCCTCAACCTCGCGCTGGCAGAAAAAACAACGGGAAGCATCATCACCATAGACGGCGGCAACATAGCCGCCTCCCCCCGCTAGCCAGCGTGACGCTGGACCCAATGGGCAATAGCTTTGCCAGCCGAACAAAGAGTTATCTCGACTCAACCAACTCTTGCCCCGTTGCCTCTCCTGCTAAGGAGCCAAGTGGCCGGTGGCAATGAGGGATGACGCTAACGCGACCGCCGAAAGTCGATAGAAATAACTTCCCCCATGATAAATTTTCCTGCAGGAACTTTCACCATTTCAGATGAATAAGCGTAAACTGATCCCGGCATAAATATCAGGCAAGCTAATAGGAAGAGTGTTTTCACAAAAACATTATAGACCGAGGCAAAGAAAAGCGGGTCAGGAAAGCTCCAGATAGCAGGTGTCGGGCAATATGTGTAAGGAATTGAAATGATCCAAGACCAACATGCCAGTTATCCGATCTTTTAAGAAAGAAAACTAATGAATAATTTAAAAAAAATCCTGGTTGTTTTTATTCTTTCAACTTTTTTATGGGCTTTTTCCCATTTCAATCTCAGTCAGTATCTGTCCCTTGAATACCTGAAAGGACAACAAGCCAATTTTTCAACCTTCTATAAAGAAAATGCTTTGTTGGCCATTGGTGCCTACACCGGTGTTTATATTCTATCTACTGCCCTTTCGCTTCCAGGAGCCGCCCTGCTTACATTACTGGGTGGTGCTTTATTTGGGTTGGTCACTGGTACAATTCTGGTTTCATTTGCCAGTACTATCGGAGCAACCCTTGCCTTTCTTGTCTCACGTTTATTACTCCGCGATTTTGTTCAAGGTAAATTCGGTCACTACCTTAAACCATTTAATGAGGGCATTAAAAAAGATGGGGCACTGTATTTGTTCACTCTCAGGCTGATTCCTGCTTTTCCTTTTTTCGTGATTAATTTGGTCATGGGACTGACTCCCATGAAGACGATACCCTTCTTTTTTGTGAGTCAGATAGGTATGCTTGCAGGCACTATCGTCTTTGTAAACGCCGGAACGCAACTCGCTCAAATTGAATCCTTAAGTGGAATCCTTTCCCCGAAAATTATTTTTTCATTTGTTCTATTGGGCATATTCCCTCTTTTGGCAAAAAAACTCATAACTTTCTATAAAGGGAGAAGAGTGTTGAAAAAATTTGCGAAGCCAAAATCGTTTGATTACAACATGGTGATCATAGGAGCAGGATCGGCCGGGCTTGTTACCAGTTATATTGGAGCGGCGACTAAAGGCAAAGTAGCTTTGATCGAAAAACATAAAATGGGCGGGGATTGTTTGAATACCGGATGTGTCCCCAGCAAGGCCTTGATCCGTTCAGCAAAGTTTATGGCCGATGTCAAAAAATGCCGGAGCCTGGGATTTAAAAATGTCCAGGTAGATTTTGAATTCTCTGATGTGATGGAGAGGGTCCAACGTGTGATCAAAACGATTGAACCTCACGATTCGGTGGAACGTTATTCAAAGCTGGGAGTGGAGTGCCACACAGGAGAAGCCAGGATAAAATCTCCCTATGAGGTTGAAGTCAACGGGAAGGTGCTGACTACAAGAAATATTGTCATCGCGACAGGTGCCCGTCCATCCATTCCTCCGGTTGAGGGCATTGAAGATGTTGATACCCTGACTTCAGATACCATTTGGAATATTCGCAAACAACCCGGAAAACTGCTTGTGCTAGGGGGAGGACCCATTGGGTCTGAACTGACTCAGGCTTTTGCCCGGCTCGGGTGTGATGTAACCCAGGTTCAGCGTAACAAACGGCTACTTCCCAAAGAAGATCCCGAGGTATCGCAAATGGTTTTGGAAAGTTTCCAAAAAGACGGAATCAATGTGTTGTTACAACACACCCCGAAAAAATTCTTCAAACGGGAAGGGAAAGATTTTTTGGAATGCGAGCATAATGGGAGCTCTGTTGAAATACCATTCGATACTCTGCTGGTTGCTCTTGGTAGGAAAGCGAATACGACGGGATTTGGTCTGGAGGAGCTGGGAGTTGAGTTGAGTCCCAGGGGAACAATCCAGGTTGATGAGACTATGCGGACTAATATTCCCAACATATATGCTTGCGGAGACGTTGCCGGTCCTTATCAATTTACACATATAGCGGCTCATCAGGCCTGGTATTGCGCAGTCAATTCAATGATAAGCCCCTTTTGGGGTTTTAAAGTGGACTACAGCACAGTGCCTTGGTCGACCTTTACCGATCCTGAAGTGGCGCGTTCTGGCCTGAATGAGCTTGAAGCCAAGGAGCAAGGCATACCCTATGAGATCACCACCTATGGAATCGATGACCTGGATCGTGCCATTGCTGATGAAGCGGCTTATGGAACTGTCAAAGTCCTGACTGTGCCGGGTAAGGATAAAATTTTAGGCGTTACTATTGCGGGGCTTCATGCGGGAGACATTATTGCAGAATATATCGCGGCGATGAAACATGGGTTTGGCATGAATAAAATTCTGGGCACCATTCATATCTACCCCACTTTGGCAGAGTCGAATAAGTTCGCCGCAGGAAATTGGAAAAAAAATAATGTCACGGAAAAAACCCTGGCCTGGGGTGAGAGAATCAATCGTTGGAGAAGGGACTATTTTTAACCGATGTTACTCACCCTTATATTTTTAAGTGTGCTGCTTTCAGTTAACCCTGTCATCCTCCTAGAGGCTGGCGAAAAATTAAACCCATCCCATAAGAGCATGGTTTTTATACCCCCGGGAACATATTTGATGGGTTCTGACAACAACCAAGGTTATCAAACATGTCTGGATTACAACAAAACCTGCAAAAAAAAATGGTTCCTCGATGAACAGCCTGCCCACACTGTAAAACTGGACGGGTTTCATATTGATATCTATGAAATAACTCAAGAAGAATTTGATCGTGTCATGGGGAAAACCCCCTCCGAATATAAAGGCTCAAACCGGCCGGTCGATAACGTGACATGGTTCGAAGCCAGGGAGTACTGTAAGCAGTTGGGAAAACTACTTCCCACCGAAGCGGAGTGGGAACGGGCCGCGAGAGGGAAAAACAATTTCATTTTTTCGTGGGGAAATGAGGCGGATTCCGGAAAAGCCAATTTTTGCGATACGCATTGTAAAAAACGCTGGAAGGCGGACCAATTTGACGACGGTTTTCCTTACACCGCTCCAGTGGGTAGTTTCCCTTCCAATGATTACGGGTTGTTCGACATGGCTGGCAATGTCTATGAATGGGTGAACGATTGGCATGATGAGGATTATTACCAGAATTCACCCAGGGAAAACCCCCGAGGCCCAGAATCGGGAAAAAAGAAAGTGATGCGGGGAGGGTCATGGATAAACTATCCAACGGGTATTCGCCCTGCGGATCGCACTGATTCGAAGCCAAGCGCCCGCATGGATTTTGTCGGATTCCGTTGCGCCCTTTAAAAATTCAATGCAAATTTCTTCCAGGCGAGTGGTATTGTTTCCATTAACTTTTACCCTTTCAGGGCATAAAGACAAATGAAGAGGACATCAAGCATGCCCGAAAGGGTATTGCCCGGTTATTCCCACTCAATTGTTTTGTGTCTGTAAGTCATTGTTTTTAAACGACTTATTTTTTGTTTGTAGTATATTTGTAGTTGCATAAAGTCCCATTTTTCAATAACTTTGCATCTCCGGAATAACT
>DODH01000056.1:3475-3636 GCA_003545625.1 Nitrospina sp. | reverse complement strand
AAGGGGTTGAAGAAAGTAAAGATTTTTGATTCTTAAAGAAATTATCCAACTCCTGAAAACTGATACTCTGGATTTTAGCCTGTTTTCCTAAGTGATCCAGCCCATTAGATAATCGCTCCACCATGTTAGCTGCACCCCGGGTCATAGCTGTCGTGAAGCTG
>DODH01000056.1:0-3132 GCA_003545625.1 Nitrospina sp. | reverse complement strand
CCATAAGGACCACCAACGCCCCAGTTTTTCTCAATCGATCGAGGGGAATTTTCCAGAGCCGTAATGACCCGGAGCTTTTTCTCAAAACGTTCCAGCCGGACCATTTCCGTTTCAAAGTTTTTTACCTGCTGGGTAAATTTTTCAACCTGGATTTTGCGAATTTTCGACTCGTGTCGAAGTTTGACCAACTCTGCCTCACTACCCTGCAACTTCAAATATTGCTGAATAAAATAGAAAGAAGAGCCTAGAAATCCTATTAAAACAACAAAAGACACAATAACGCTAAATTTCACCAAACGTTTTGGCAGACGCAATTTTTTGGGTGTACTCAATGATCCAGGAAAAATAACTATGGTAACTTCGTCCTTGCCCACATTGCCTCCTTGATAGAAATTAGAAAAACGCAAAATCCCCTAAAGAATATCGTTTAAATCCCTTATTTGTCAATAGTTAAATCGGTTCAAGCCGAAAAGCGAACCAAATACGATAATAATATCATTCAATGACTGTAAAAATACATTAAACCGGAAGCCGAAACCTAATTCATGGGTCGTACTTTCTCTCGGGCCTGAATATGATCCGGGTTGATCGATAACACCTGCTTGAAAAACTCCTGGCTCCTTTGGACGTTTCCACTTTCTTCATGGAGTAAGCCCAGACTAAATAAAGCAGGCACCTGCCCCTTCACATCATTAATTTGCCGGTATATATCTAGAATTTTTTCAAAACCGGCAATGGCTCCAGTCGTATTTCCTTTGGCATATTCACGAAATGATTTTTGCCGCAACGATCGTGCAAGGGTCTTTCCATAACCCCAAACCAGAGCTTCCGTGCCTTCTTTCACCAAGTCATTATATTCCGCTTCAAATCGTTGCCCTTCGCCCATCGCCTCATATATTTTTTTTAAGTTGAGAAAAAACATCAACTCTTTCGGATTGGTTCGAATCGCGGTTCGCACTTTTTCCACCGCTTCCTGAAAGTGTTCACCTTTAGCTAGAGAAGCCGCCCAATTATTCCAGGCCAAGCCATTATCAGTATCCAGTTCTGTCGCCCGCTTCAATAACTCTTCGGCTTTTAGGTCGTCGTCCTTTAAATAATGCAGGTAGCCCAACGCATACCAAACTGCGGATGAATTTTCGTGAGACTGGCGGTATTCACTTAAATATTTCTTTGCCTCGTCCAGAGCCCCGATTGCATTCCAGGCCTTAACCATGCTGCGGAAAATGGGCCCGGAATCGGCCCCATCCTGCAGAATTGATTTATAAATTTTCAGTGATTCTTTAAACTTGCCCTGGGAAAAGTAAAAATCGCCTCTGGCTTTTGGAGGCAACTGAAAACCATCCATACCGGGATGCGATTGAGCATGGATACTGGATGGCCCAAGCATCAAAAATATCAGTAAAAAACAAACTATAGCGTCAGACTTCAACCTCCGTCTATCCGTTACAATAAATCTACGATTAAAAGGCTGGATTAAAATTTGAAGAGTCTTCTTCGGGTGGACCATCCATGCGGGGGCTACTATTATAGAAGCGCGTGAACTGGTTTTCAAATTGCAAGAATATTTCCCCAATGGGACCGTTTCTTTGTTTACGAATCAAAATTTCTGTTTTACCCGGATCATCTGTCTCAGGATTATACACAACATCGCGGTAAATAAACATGACCACATCCGCATCCTGCTCAATCGAACCCGATTCCCGAAGGTCCGACAAGAGAGGCCGCTTATCCGTCCGGCTCTCAACCGCACGACTTAACTGGGAAAGGGCCAGTATCGGGATATTCAACTCTTTGGCCATGGCTTTGAGTCCCCTGGATATTTCCGAGACCTCCAGCTGACGACTCTCGATCTTTCCGCGGCCCTGCATCAATTGCATATAGTCGATAATGATCAGCCCCAGAGGCTGTTCGGCGGCAAGCCTGCGGGAACGGGCACGAATATCCAGCACCGACAAAGCCGGGCTGTCATCTATGAACAACTGTGCTTCGGCAAGCTCCGCACCTGCCTTATGCAATTCAGGCCAATCACTTTTAGCCAGATAACCGGTGCGGACTTTGGACGAGTCCACCTGTGCCTTCGAGCACAAAAGCCGCATCCCCAATTGTTGCTTCGACATTTCGAGACTAAAAAAAGCAGTGGGAATTTTTTTGTTTAAGGATACGAACCGGGCAATATCCAGAGCAAAACTGGTTTTACCCATACTGGGCCGTGCCGCCAGAATGATCAGATCCGATGGCTGAAAACCCGCTGTCTTATTATCCAAATCGGTAAAGCCGGAAGGCACTCCTGTAACCATTCCCGGTTCCTGGGAGAGTTTTTCCAGATCCGACAACCCCTTCTTAACGATCTCAGGGAGTTTGACAAAACTGGGTTTGGATCTTTTCTCAGAGATCTCGAAAATAGATTGCTCGGCTTTATCAAGCAGAGTGTCCACATCTTCGCTATCGCTGTAACTACTGGAAACAATCTCCGTAGCAGTTTGAATCAGGTCGCGGAGGATTTTTTTCTCTCGGAGGATTTTAGCGTGGTGGACCACCGCTGTAGCAGTTGGCACAAAATCTTCAAGAAGGCCAAGGTATTCGATGCCTCCTACCTCTTCCAGCTCATTTTTCTTTTTGAGCTGGTCTGCCAACGCAAGGACATCTATCGGCTCATTGGCCTCAAACTGTCCCCGCATAACAGCAAAAATTTTCCTGTGGGTAGACTTATAGAAGTCTTCTTCCCTCAGAATTTCAAGGGCTTTGGCGATCGCGTCTTCGGAGTGCAGGCAAGCCCCTAAAACACTCTGTTCTGCCTCCTTGTTATAAGGAGGCAATTTATTCAGAGAAATGTCGGTCAGGGTATCAGCCATAATTCTATCGGGGTATCAGCCCACTCCCGTGGCCAGCATGACGCTGGACCCAATGTGCAATAACTCTATCGGCGAACAGTAGGTTAACTCGGCTTGACGAATCATTGCGCTACCGGCTTCCCCTGCCAAGGGGCAAGCTGGCCCCACGCATCGTGGCGGTTAGCAGGGGCCTTTTTATTCTTTAGCTTCCTTCTCTTGTTCAGCTTCCGGTGCAGACGCGGCAGGTTCGGAAAGCTCCTCGGCGGATGCTGCAACTTCCTGCTCCGCTTCAACAACAAGC
>DODH01000052.1 GCA_003545625.1 Nitrospina sp. | reverse complement strand
TAATGGCGACAACTCTGATGGTGCATATCGTAGTCAAATGAACCAGAACCGCAAGGGTTTCATGAAAGAAAACCTGGTTTCTAACGCAAATTGCGAAATAAACCACGCGACCATGAACCAGAGCGTCAAGTAAAGAATAAAAAAGTTTCAAACCTCACCTGAGGAAAAAAGCCGATAGAACTCGTTTCTATCGGCCTTTTTTTATGCTTTCCCCCCGCCCCGCAACAAATAGTTAAAGCCATCAGGCGAGTACTCTACTCCCATCAAACTCTGCTACAATGGTGCTATAACAATAAAACGAGGTTCACCATGTCCCGATTCATAGACAATGGAAACGATACCATCACGGATAACCAAACCGGTCTGACCTGGTTTAAGAAAGATTCACGGCAGTTAATGGGGAAATGGATTCATCTGGAAAAAGCCATAAAATTTGCCGATGAAAAAAACACGGAAAACTTTGGCGGTTTTAACGACTGGAGGGTGCCAAAGCTGGAAGATATTAAAACCATTTTTGACAAAAGTTTCAGCCAGCGAGATTTTGGAAATACTGAAATTCATATTCCTGCGGAGTTCGAGCCCAAGTGCTCAGATTGCACCTGGACAGACACAGTCAATGGCGAGCGCGCCATGCTGTTCAGCTTGGTCAAAGGCCGTTCCACCTGGATCAACAAGTTCGGGGAAGGCCCCTTTGCCGTCCGGCTGGTACGTGGCACCTGCGATAAAGACGGCTCTTGACCTATCCTTTGGAGCTACCAAAAGAGTCCACAAAAACCCAGACTGCCGTGATCGCCAGAAGCACGGAAAACATGCGTTTGAAATTCTGATCGGACACGTATTGCAGTAGGTGCGGCCCGATTTGTGCGCCGATCACACCTCCCAGAGCTAGAATCAATCCGGTTTTAAGGTCAATATTTCCTAACCGGTAATGCGTTAGAATAGAAGATATCGCCGTCATTATAATAAAAATGAAGGCTGTGCCTACCGCCAGTTTGGCCTCCCGGCCCAGGAAGATCAAGAGGGGAACCACCAGAAAGCCCCCTCCCAGTCCGGTACCCGAAGAAAGAATACCTATGACTATTCCTGCCAACGCCAATGTGATCAATTTCTGCCTCCCCTCTCTACCCACTTTTCTTCTAAATTATCTAATACCCCGGCACCAATGGAATCTCCCCAAACATTAATAGTAGTCCGGCACCGATCCAGAAACCAGTCTATCGAAAGAAGCATGCCAATCCCCTCAAGAGGAAGCCCGACAGACTGAAGTACCATCACCATGGTGACCAGTCCGGCTTCCGGAATTCCCGCCGCGCCTATGCCGGCCAGCGTTGCCGTAAGAAATATGATCATCTGGTCTCCCAAACCCAGTTGAATTCCCAGCATTTGCGCAATGAACATGGCTGCAACCGACTCATAAAGAGCCGTGCCATTCATATTCACCGTAGCCGCCAACGGCAGGACAAAAAGACAGGATTTCCGGGAAATCCGATTGTTTTCCTCGGCACACTCTATGGTAATCGGCAAGGTAGCGGAACTGCTCGCTGTTGAAAAAGCCGTTGTGAGCGCACTCAATACATTTTTAAAATAAGTTACTGGGTTCCTTCTTGTTATCACATAAAGAATAACCGGCAATATCACAAATCCGTGAATCAAAAGCGCAGAGACCACCGTTGTGACATATTTGCCGATTTTTGCCAACTCAGCCAGAAACAGGTCACCCCCGCCAGCGGCACCCAGCTTGGACGCAATTAACGCAAAAACTCCGATCGGCGCGAAATACATAAGCAGATGGACGATCTTCATGATCGCAACGTTGACCGTATCAAAAAAATCAATCGCCCGTTTACCCGGTTCACCCAGCGTGGTTAATACTCCACCAAACACCAGGGAAAACATGATGAGTGGAAGAATCTCCATATTCGCCATGGATTGCACCAGGTTGGGTGTAACAAAAGTTTTAAGAATGTCAGTGATGCTGACAGATTCCTTGCCCACAACTTTGTCAGGCACTTGCTCCACCGTCATCTCGACAGCGACACCCGGCTCAATAATGTTGACCATTACCAATCCGATACCCACTGCAATGCAAGTGGTTATCAAAAAATAGGACAATGCAATAAAGCCGGTCTTGCCTACCTTCCTGATATCCCCCAAACCTGCAATGCCAACGATCATCGAAGAAATGATTAAGGGCACCACCAACATTTTCAAGGCATCCAGAAACATCTCGCCGATCCACTCCACCGCCAGCATCTTGTTTCCAAACATCCACCCGCAAAAAATTCCCAGAACAATTCCCGCAACCATCAGATATAAAAGTCCATTTTTTTTCATCACGAATTATCCTAAAAAAACAAAATTTTTCAAACCCACCAACAGGGCTTATAATACAGAGTAACGGAGGCTTTGCAATTCCTAACCTTAACGAACACCCGGAACCCAATATAACCGGAGGATAGCCATGGCAGAAACCGTCAAACTCACCTATCAGGGAAAAACCTATGAGTTCCCGGTTCTAGAAGGCACCTGTGGAGAAAAAGCCATAGACATTTCCACTCTGAGAACGACCACAGGACTGATTACTTTTGACCCAGGATATATGAGTACAGGGTCCTGCCAGAGCCAGATCACCTATTTGGATGGAGAAAAAGGAATCCTGCTATACCGGGGTTATCCCATCGAACAGATCGCCGAGAAGAGCTCCTTTATCGAAACCGCTTGTCTTCTCATCTACGGTGAGCTCCCAACCCGTGAGCAACTCGACTACTTTCAGTACCACTTGGTACACCATTCCATGGTTCATGAATCCATTAAGAATCTCTATGATGGATTCCCCAACAATCCGCATCCCATGGCAGTATGCAGTGCGATCGTTGGCTCCCTGGCAACATTCTATCAAAACGAATTAGACGTCAGAAACGAACATGAGGTGGAAATCGCCATCCACCGGCTGATGGCAAAACTGCCAACCATTGCGGCGTACAGTTATAAAAAATCCATCGGCCAACCCTTCCAATATCCTGATAATACTCTGAGCTATTCCGCAAACTTTTTGAAAATGATGTTTTCCCTTCCCTGCGAACCCTATGAGATAGATGAAGACGCTGCCAAAGTTCTGGACGTTTTATTGATTCTGCATGCCGACCACGAGCAAAATTGCTCCACCAGTACCGTTCGCCTGGTTGGAAGTTCCATGTGCAACCTGTTTGCATCGGTGTCGTCCGCGATTTATGCCTTGTGGGGTCCTCTTCACGGAGGCGCAAACCAGGCCGTAATTGAAATGCTGCAAAATATTCATGCTGATGGGGGAGATGTTAACAAGTACGTGCAAAAGGCCAAAGATCCTAACGATCCTTTCCGGCTAATGGGGTTTGGACACCGAGTTTATAAAAACTTTGACCCTCGTAGCCGAATCATCAAAAAGCTGGCCGATAAAATTTTCAACAAACCGGGAGTTCAGGAACCACTTCTTGATATCGCATTGCAACTGGAAGAGATCGCCATTAAGGACGATTACTTTATTGAGAAAAAACTTTACCCCAATGTTGATTTTTATTCGGGCTTGATTTATAGAGCCCTGAACATTCCCGTCAATATGTTTCCAGTTATGTTCGCAATAGGCCGTTTACCAGGCTGGATCGCCCAATGGAAGGAACTTCATGGAGACAAGCAGTTCAAGATTGGCCGTCCGCGACAGTTGTATCTAGGCTCGCCTAAAAGGGACTACGTTGCCATGGAAAAAAGGCAGGGGTAAAAAAACTTATCTTAATCAGGCAGGCTCAATGGTGCAGGTGAAAGGGAATTCTTCCATAGCGGCGGCAGTGTGCACTTGTTCTACTTTAAACTCAGCCTGCTCTAGCGGCAAAGTCTCGACAAGGGCTGCGCCATGAAGATGAATTTCATACATCAGCTTTTCCGCGGTCGAATAATCTTTGCTGAACATTTTGATCAGAACCCGAATAACGAATTCCATAGTGGTGACGTTATCGTCCCACATAATAATTTTATAGAGCGGGAGATAGGCCCGACGGGTTTCCCCTTCAGATTCCTCAATAATTCCCGGCGAAAAAGGTAATGTTTCTACTGGCATAAGGTAATATTTCTAGTGGTACAACGACTAATAAGAAATTGCCCCAAAAGGGCTAATGGTTCGATAAACTGACCGTTTCCTATTTTAAAATAATATTAAAAAATATAACAACTTTTTTTTATTTTTTTCTGCCCGAAAATATGAGTTTTAACGCTCTACAACGTCATCCTTTCCTGATTATTCTCCTTTTCGGCTTGATCTTCACCAGTTTTTGCCCAACCACCTATGCCCTGGAAGCAAAATTGGCAAAACCGATAACATTGGGCGAATATAATAACTTCCTCCCTGCAGGAAAAATAACCCGGTTTGCCGGAGAAACCCTATATTACGACATCAGTTTCCTGTGGTTTAAAAACGCCGCCTCTGCCAAAGTGAGCTTTTTTGAGGAGCATGGAAAATATTTTTCAGTCCTGGAAGCCAGCACCAAGGGCTTTATTGGTTTTTTCACATCCTACCGCAAGCATTTTTACAAGACTGAATTCGAAATCATTGATAACGGCAAAAAACTCCGGCCCAAAACTTTCCTGCGGCAGGTTACCATTGGCAGTCAGGTGGAAACTACCCGGCATAAGTTCGATTATGACAATCAATCGCATTCCTGGCAGGTCCATGTGGATGAAGACTTAGTGGAAACAGGACAAAATGAGATTCCTCCCGGGAGTGCTTTCAACGATATTCTCACCTCTTTTTACAACGTACGAAATGGGGTTTATGGGAAGTTGGAGAAAGGAAGGAAATTTAAAATCAGAACCATTCCCGAAAAGGGACATGATGAAATTTCTGTTCACATCTGGTCGGAACGGGATCAGGAGCGATTTAGAATTGAAGAGGAACGGGAAAAAAGGGACGAGCTGTTATTCAATATCATTGTGCCAAAAGAAATTTTCAAGACCAAAACCGGAGAACTGAGAGCTTGGATATCCAAACATTATGTTCCGGTTGAAACCACCGTCAGAGATTATATTTTGCTGGGCGATCTGCACGCCCGTTTCACCCGCAGGGAAGCACGCCACCTGCGAGCCGCCAGTAGCAACTAACAATAACTCCTCCCCTGTCAACGGGGCAACCGTCATCATGCCGAGACAACTCTTTGCTCACCAAAAAAAGCGCTGGTACCCTTTCAGGGCACGATGGCTAAGGAAAAATTTCACGCACACTGGCCCCACGCCTAGTGGTCAGACATCAAAAGCCAGAATAGGCGGATCCTGCCAGATATTCACTTCAGTCTTGTCATCCAAAGTGACCGCACCAAACTGGACCGTATAGGGTTTCTCATTTTCGCAATCCAACTCGATGGTAATTTTTTCTATCTCCCATTTCCCGGACTCCGGACCAACTAAAGTCAAACTATGGGCAAAACTGTTCACATCAAAACTTCCCTCAAAAACTTTTCCGGACTCCGCAGACCCTTCCACATTGTCAAAAGGCAGTTTATGATTATTGAAATTGAAATGAACCGGCTCAGACATCCCCTGCTGACCGGTTTGCACCTTGACTTTAAACGTGTTGACTCTCGGCATGGTTTCCCCTCAGGAAAAATACGGGTTCAAACCCGCTGTATGGTCGGTTTCATCGAAGATCGCACCCACCATAGGTACGGCCTTTCTAAATGAGGTGTGAATCCCCTGTTTGAGAGTTAAATCGGCGGCACTGCACCCCTGACATCCTCCGCCCATTTGTATGGTGACTGAATTTCCTTTAACAGCAAGCAGGCTAATGTTTCCGCCGTGCCCGGCCACTCCCGGGTTCACCTCGGTATCAATTACTTTTTGAATTCCTTCACGAATTTCTTCTTCAGAAGGCAGATTAGAAATGATTTTTTCAGCGATAAGGCCTTTACCCGCCCCCAGTGCATCCCGGATTGCCGTACCGACTTCCTTAGCCAGAGGAAGCCAATCCACCAGGGTTTTATCCTTGCGGGTGACCGTCACGGTGGATTCACATACTAAAGCGGTTTCCACATCGTCCAGGCAGAACAGAGCTTCAGCGAGGGAAGATTCCATCGCGCTTTCAAAACCCGAGAAAAACCAGGAATTCCCCGTCATCAAGGGACGGTTAACGGTGAAAAGGCATTGATCCCCCGTTGGAGAAGGTTGCGCCTTGATTAAAACTTCATCGGAATCTTTTGGGAAAACACCTTCAGAAATAGCCGGGATTTGGAGTACACTGCGTTCTAGGGGGAAATTTGACGGCGCCTCTGTTTCAGGTTGGGGTTGGGGTTGGGGTTCGGGTTCAGGTTGAGAAACCACAGTACTTTTTTCAACCTCTTCCGCGATCACCGATGTTACCGGCTCCGCTTCCTGCTTCATACCCGTGAAAAAACGTTTTATAAAGTTCAAAGGATTGTCTCCTGTAAAGTCAGTTTTGCTACTAATACCACAATAACCCTCTATTCTTCATATAGATGCCAGAAATACAAGAAAGTCGCAAATTTCCCTGCAAAATTTCCTCTGGTTTGCGGCTTCCCTCTACAATTTTGTTTACTATCGGTCTTTTAGTCCGAAAAAAAATAATTGCCCCCACAGTTTTCCAGACACCCCGGTGTGAGTAAACACGATAAAGGGTCAAACCTGAAAAGCGTTCTCGAGCAGTTCGATTTTCCATGAACCCGGCGTATCGGATGTCAAGGCCACCACGTCGAACCGCATAGGTCTGTCCGAGATTCTCTTCCTGGCAAGGAAACTTTTAGCGGTTTGGATAATTTTTCGCTGCTTTGCCGGTGTTATGGCCATAAAAGGATGACCAAACTCATGACCCGCTCGCGCCTTGACTTCAATAAAAACGATCACCCCGCCCTGCTCGGCTATGATATCTATTTCACCCACTTTAGCGCGGAAGTTTTTTTCAAGAATCCGGTAACCTTTCTTTTTTAAAAAGGTCAACGCGGCCGACTCGCCTTCACGACCAAATTGTAATCGCTCCTGAGTCAATGCGGAGTACCTCCGCTGGTAATCTGCAATATCATTTTCATGCTCCCAATAGTTTTATCTCGGCCCAATGAGTCATTGCCCATTGCCTCCACGGCTAACCCAGCACTTTTGGCGGCCACATAAGCGTCACCGCAACATTGCCACCGGCCGCTTGGCCGGGGCTAGCAGTGGGCGGTATTCCAGTTTTTGCCCCACCCCATATCCACTACCAATGGGACTTTAAGCTGGACCACTTCTTCCATTTCCTTTTTAACCAGAGCCCGCATTTCCTGCTCTTCTTCTTTCGGACATTCAAACACCAGCTCATCATGGACTTGCAAGATCATTCGGGATTTTAGTTTTTTCTCGCTGATTTGTTGTGCCAATCGAATCATCGCCAGTTTGATCAGGTCCGCCGCACTTCCCTGGACCGGGGAATTGATCGCAACCCTTCCTGCCGCCTCCCGCAGTTGCCGGTTCTGACTGTTAAGGTCTGGCATATAGCGTTTTCGATTCATCATAGTCTGGGTATAACCAACTTCTTTTGCCTTGGCTACAGTTTCCTCCATATAAACTTTGACCTTTTTATAAAGCGCAAAATATTGATCAATGAATTTTTTAGCTTCCTTAGGATAAATTTTTAACTGCCTGGAGAGACCGAAAGCACTCAAACCATAAACGATACCGAAGTTCACCGCTTTAGCCATTCTTCGGGATTCCGCATCCAGACGATCCGGGGTCGTCCCAAAAATTTCGCAAGCGGTACGGGTGTGAATATCTTCACCCATTTGAAACGCTTCAATCAAAGCTTCATCTCCGGAAAGGTGGGCGAGAACCCTCAACTCTACTTGCGAATAGTCCGCCGAAAGCAGGTAATTATTTCCTTCCGCTATAAACGCTTTGCGGATTTCGCGTCCCGTTTCGGTACGAATTGGGATGTTCTGCAGGTTTGGGTTGCTGCTACTCAACCGCCCGGTAGCTGCTACCGTCTGGTTGAATGAAGTATGAACCCTTCCCGTTTTACTGAATATTTCATCCTGCAACGCATCCACGTAGGTGGACTTGAGTTTGCCCAATTGCCGGTAGGCCAATACAACTTCAGGAAGCTCATGCTCTTCGGACAATTGCTCCAATACGGTGACATCGGTCGAATAGCCGCTCTTGGTTTTCTTGATGACCGGCAGTCCCAGTTTTTCAAACAGAATCACCGAAAGTTGTTTAGGAGAATTGATATTGAACACCTCCCCGGCTATGGAATGAATATTCTTTTTATGTTCTTCGATCTTTTCCGTTATGATCGTGGAAAGATTCTGCAAATGCTTTTTATCCAGTTTCATCCCGTGGATTTCCATCTCTGCCAGGACTTCTAATAGGGGCAGTTCCAAATCCTGGAAAAGCTGAAGGTCATCGCCTTGCAAAAGAAGGAAAAGTTTTTCATAAAGTCGCCAGGTGATATCCGCATCTTCCGCCGCATACTCGGTCGCTCGCTCGACATCCACTTCATCAAACCCGATCTCTTTGGACGCGGTGCCCACCACATCCTTATATTTGATGGTGGTGTGGTCTAGATAATCCTGGGCCAAAGCATCCATACTGTGCCTCCTGCCGGAAGGATTCAAAATATAGGAAGCCAGCATGGTATCGAAGGCAATGCCCTTGAGATTAATTCCTTCATTCCGTAACACAATCAAATCGTATTTGATATTCTGGCCAACTTTTTTAATTTTCGGATCTTCAAGTAGTGGCTTGAGTTTCTTGATAACCCAATCGAGAGGCAATTGTTCGGGAACCCCTAAATAGCGATGGGCTAACGGAATGTAGCAAGCCACTCCTTGTTCACAGCAAAGCGAAATCCCCACCATCCGGGCCTGGACCGGATGTAAGCTAGTGGTTTCCAGGTCCAACGCGAAAATTTTTGCCTTCTTTAATTGTTTGAGCCATCGCTCAAAATCGGCCTTGGTGAGAATGGTTTCATACCGGCTTGCAATAGCTGGAGAACTCGCAATGGGGGTAGGCTCGGAACTATCTTCCAATTCTCCGAGCAAGGAGGAAAACTCGAATTCAGAAAACAGTTTTTTCAGGTCCGTATTGTTGGGGGGCTTGAGCTTAAGGTTCTCAAGTTTAAACTCCAACTCCATAGACGTATTGATGGTCACCAGTTGACGGCTGAGTAGCGCCATCTCTTTATCCTGAACAAGTTTTTCCCTGAGTTTTTGCTTGTCCACTTCGTCGATCCGTTCATACAACGCATCTATGGAACCGAATTTACGTATGAGTTCCGTGGCAGTTTTGGGGCCCACCCCTTTAACTCCGGGAATATTATCACTGGAATCGCCCATCAAACCCATCACCTCAATCACCCGGTCTGGGGGCACACCAAATTTTTCCTCCACACCTTCTATATCAAACCATTTATTTTTCATGGTATCGAGCATGCGGATATCCGGACCAATCAACTGCATCATGTCCTTATCGCCGCTGACTATGACTACCTGCAAACCTTCTTCCGTGCCTTTTTTAGCCAGGGTTCCCATAATATCGTCGGCTTCAAACCCTGGAACCCGGACACTGTGAATATTAAAGGCCTGGACCAGAGGTTCAAAAAAGGGGAATTGTTTTGCCAGGTCTTCAGGAGGCGCTTCCCGATTGGCTTTGTAATCGGCGTACATTTCGTGACGAAAAGTCTTTTCCTTACTGTCGAAAGTCACCGCCAGGTAATCTGGCTTTTCGTCTTTCACCACTTTCTGCAACATATTGATGAACCCGTACAGGGCATTGGTGGGAAATCCTTTTGATGTCGACAAAAATTGCCGGATACCATAATAGGCCCGAAAAATGTAGGAAGAACCATCTATCAGGTAGAGGGATTTAGGTTTGCTCATAGTTGCCCTTTAAATATGAAAAATGCTGACCAAGTATAAAGTCGCGGCTTTACCGTGTCTAATTAATTGTGTTATCATAAAACTCTCTTATGATTATGAACTAATTGAATTAAAAGGCTTAAATTGGACCCCACACAAAAATGCGCGCCTTGAAAAATTCATCGGAAAATCAGGATGACCGGTTGATCATTGAAACCGCCCGCAGGGTTCTCAGCATTGAGAGCCAGGCTGTAGCGGGACTGGAAAGCAGGATCGATTCCCAATTCGTCGAGGTCGTGCGCCACCTGAACCAATGCAAACACCTGGTGGTCACAGGGGTTGGGAAATCCGGACTGATTGGGAGAAAAATCGCATCCACGTTTGCAAGCATCGGACTGCCCACCCTTTTTCTGCATGCCGCAGAAGCCAGCCATGGAGACCTGGGAATGATTTCTAAAGGGGATACGGTGATTGCCATTTCCAACAGTGGGGAAACGGAAGAGATTGTCAAACTGCTCCCGGTTTTTAATCGCATCCATTGCACACTGGTAGGAATGACGGGAAATAGGGAGTCCACCCTGGCAAAACGAAGCGATTATATTCTCGACATTAGCGTTAAAGAAGAAGCATGCTCAAAAGATCTGGTTCCCACCGCCAGCACAACAGCCGCCTTGGCAATGGGTGACGCACTTGCCATGGCATTTATGGAACTTCGCGGAGTGCAGGAAGAGGATTTTGCACTCAACCATCCTGGCGGCAGTCTCGGTCGGAAACTGCTCACCCTGGTCGATGACCTGATGCATTTTGGGGAGGATATCCCCAAGGTAAAAGAAAATGCTGACATCTACCAGGTACTCAAGGAGATCTCGCACAAAAGATTGGGAACAACTCTGGTAGTCGGAGATCAGGACCAACTTCTCGGCATCATTACCGATGGGGATTTACGGCGCCTGATTGAAAAGAAAAAAGACATCTCCCAAACCCGCGCAAAGGATATGATGGCCAGCCATCCCAAAACTATTTTAAAGGATACCCTGGCGGCTAAAGCCGTTAGAATTATGCAGGACCATTCCATCACCTCCCTGGTGGTGGTCAATGATGACCAGAAAATAGAAGGAATCATTCATCTACATGATATCCTCAAGGCAGGTGTCGTTTAACTCTTACCGGATACATCCCGATTAAATTATGACCGGCGACGAAATCAGAAAAAAATTCCTGCAATACTTTGAAGATCGGGGGCACACGGTTGTGCCCAGTTGTTCACTGGTCCCAAAAAATGATCCAACCCTTATGTTCACCAATGCGGGAATGGTGCAGTTTAAAGATGTGTTCCTGGGTGAGGAAAAAAGAAATTATAACCGCGCTGTATCGGTGCAAAAATGCGTTCGCGCCGGTGGAAAACACAATGACCTGGAAATGGTCGGGCGCACGGCCCGGCATCACACTTTTTTTGAGATGCTCGGCAATTTTTCGTTTGGAGATTATTTCAAAAAAGAAGCCATCCAGTTTGCATGGGAATTCTTAACCGATGTGATTGGACTACCCCGGGACCGTTTATACATTTCTGTCTTCGAGGATGATGACGAAGCCTTCAACCTGTGGGTCGATGAAGTGAAAATGCCGCGTGAGCGGATATACAAGATGGGAGAAAAGGATAACTTCTGGGCCATGGGTCCCACCGGCCCCTGCGGCCCCTGCTCGGAAATATTTATCGACCAGGGTAAAACGGTAGGCTGTGGACAGCCCTCCTGCGAAGTCGGTTGCGATTGCGACCGGTTCCTGGAAATCTGGAACCTGGTTTTCATGCAATACGATCGGGATGAATCCGGCAAACTCACTCCGCTTCCTAATCCCTGTATCGACACGGGGATGGGATTGGAAAGACTGGCCGCTGTCGTTCAGGGCCGCACCACCAATTACGACACCGATCTCATGATGTCTATCATCACTGAGGCGGCCCGTATCATAGGCAAAGAATATGGCAAGCAGGATGAGGTGAATGTCTCTCTTCGAGTGCTGACCGACCATGCCCGCGCCTCGG